>NZ_JBEZNQ010000022.1:0-114006 GCF_040653315.1 Streptomyces sp. NPDC047981
GCGGATCTCGTCGAGGGTCATCTCCCGCGGTACGACGGGGTCCTGGAAGCCGCTCAGGTCGGCGACGCCGGCGGCGGCGGTGCCGGGGCCCGCGACGAGGACGGCGCGCGGGCGGCCCTCGGGGCTGAGCTCGGCGATGCCGGCTTCGGTGGCGTGCCGGGCCGCGGTCCGCACCCGTGCGCCGGCCTCGGCGGCGCCGCGCAGCAGGCTGCGGCGGTCGGCGAGGGCGAGGGCGGCCGGGGCGTCGAGGAGGGTCTCGTCGAGCATGGGGCGGTGCCTCCGGTTACGGCGGGGCGGGTGCGGGCTCGTGCGGGTGCGGCCGTGCGGGCCGGGGGTGCGCCCGGCCTTCGGCCGGGCTTCGTCTTCCGTCCCGCACCACCCGTACAACTGAGAAGACAGAAGTGCGGGTCTTCCCGTGGGTGGTGGCTCGCCGTCGGCGGCGATCCGTCCGTAGGACCCGCTACTGCGGGCGGCGGGCCTCGTCGACCAGGAGGACCGGGATGGCGTCGCGGACCGGGTACGCGAGGCCGCAGTCGGGGCTGGTGCAGATCAGTTCGGGGGTCTCGGCCGCCGTGCGGTCGTTCAGCGGCGCGTGGCACGCCGGGCAGGCCAGGATCTCCAGGAGGCCGGCTTCGAGCGGCATGGGTCTTCCCCTTCGAACAGACGAATGGTGGTGCTGCCCTTCGGGCCAGGTCAGCCTACCGCCGGGGGACGCGGCGCGCGGCTCCGCCGCCGTCGCCGTCCCCCGGCGGGGCCCCGGTTCAGGACGTCGCGCGGACCAGGGCCAGGACCTCGTCGCGGACCGTCGCCATGGTGGCCTCGTCGCGGGCCTCCACGTTCAGGCGGAGAAGGGGCTCGGTGTTCGAGGGGCGGAGGTTGAACCACCAGTCGGCCGCCGCCACCGTCAGGCCGTCCAGCTCGTCGAGCGTGACGCCGTCCCGGTCGGCGTAGGCGGCCCTGACGGCTGCCGCGCTGGCCGCCTGGTCGGCGACCGTGGAGTTGATCTCGCCGGAGCCCGCGTAGCGGTCGTACGAGGAGACCAGCTCGGACAGCGGGCCGTCCTGGCCACCGAGGGCGGCCAGGACGTGCAGCGCCGCGAGCATGCCGGTGTCGGCGTTCCAGAAGTCCTTGAAGTAGTAGTGCGCGGAGTGCTCGCCGCCGAAGATCGCGCCCGTCTTCGCCATCTCCTCCTTGATGAAGGAGTGGCCGACACGGGTACGGACCGGCTCGCCGCCGTTCTCGCGGACGACCTCGGGGACCGACCAGGAGGTGATCAGGTTGTGGATGACCGTGCCGCCGGGCGCCTTCGCGAGCTCGCGGGCGGCGACGAGAGCCGTGATCGCGGACGGGGAGACCGCCTCGCCCCGCTCGTCGACGACGAAGCAGCGGTCGGCGTCGCCGTCGAAGGCCAGGCCGAGGTCGGCGCCCTCGGCGCGGACGCGGGCCTGGAGGTCGACGATGTTGGCCGGGTCGAGCGGGTTGGCCTCGTGGTTGGGGAACGTGCCGTCGAGCTCGAAGTACATCGGTACGAGGGTCAGCGGGAGGCCCTCGAAGACGGTGGGGACGGTGTGGCCGCCCATGCCGTTGCCGGCGTCGACGACGACCTTCAGGGGGCGGATCGCGGTGAGGTCGACCAGCCCGGTCAGGTGGGCGGCGTACTCCTTGAGCGTGTCCCGCTCGGTGATCGTGCCGGCCGTGGGCGCGGCCTCGGGGGCGCCTTCGTCGGACCAGCGCTCGACGAGGGCGCGGATCTCGGAGAGGCCGGTGTCCTGGCCGACCGGGGCGGCGCCCGCGCGGCACATCTTGATGCCGTTGTACTGGGCCGGGTTGTGGGAGGCCGTGAACATGGCGCCCGGCAGTTTCAGGCTGCCGGAGGCGAAGTAGAGCTGGTCCGTCGAGCAGAGCCCGATCAGGGTGACGTCGGCGCCGAGCCGGGCCGCGCCACGGGCGAAGGCGCCCGACAGGCCCGGCGAGGAGGGCCGCATGTCGTGGCCGATCACGATCGCGTCCGCGGCCGTCACCTGGACGAACGCGGCGCCGAACAGCTCCGCGAGCCTCTCGTCCCACTGATCGGGCACCACCCCGCGGACGTCGTACGCCTTCACGATCTGCGACAGATCAGCAGCCACGGAACAACCCTCCTGAATACGCCTTCGTCGGCACGCGTGTGCGGCGCGTGTGCGGAGGCCCAACCTACCGGGGGCCGTGCGCGGGACGGCAGAGCGCCTGTGTGGCGAGGGCCGGAATCAGCGGCTCGGGAGCCAAAACAGTGGCTGGGGAGCCGGAACAGTGGCCGGGAGCCGGAATCAGTTGTCCGGGGAGCGCAGGACGCGCAGGTGGCCTCGGCGGCCGACCTCCACGGGGTCACCACCGCGACCGCCGCCGCCCTTGCCGCCGGCCTCCGCCGCGCGTTCCTGGGGGCGGGCCGCCTCCCGTACCGCGTTGGCGAGGGCTTCGAGGTCGTCGCCGCTGGGGCGGGCGGGCGCGGAGGGATCGGCGAGCCGGACGACCTCCCAGCCGCGCGGCGCGGTGAGGCGCTCGCTGTGCTCGGCGCACAGGTCGTAGCAGTGGGGCTCGGCGTAGGTGGCGAGCGGGCCGAGGACCGCAGTCGAGTCGGCATAGACGTACGTCAGTGTCGCGACGGCAGGGCGGCCGCACGCGGTGCGCGAACAGCGACGTACAGGGCTCACGACGTTGGACGGTACCGCACTCTTGAGCGGGCCGCGACGACTCTCCACCAGGTCACTCCACCGTGTCGCGGTGTGACCTCGAACACGGGCCCTCTCGGGGTGGCCGTCCTGACCTGCGCGTAAGGAGGGGAACGGGGGTGGGGACGGCGGTCGATCCGGACAACGTCCGACAGGAATCCGGTCAACGACGGCCAGATGGCCGATCGCGGGAACCTACGGAATCGAGCCCGCGCTTGGCTGGAATGTTCAAGTATCGACACCCCTGGTGGCGGCGACGCCGAGGTGGCACGTGTGCGCCACGGTCGTGGGACACCGAGGAGAGTTACGCTGCGTCAGTGATGGACAGTCCTGTGCCGCCGCGCCCCTCGTCCCGCCCGGCCGAGGCCCGCGCGGGCGACTCACCGGTGAACGAGTCCCGCTCGGGCGACCCCCTCGCGGGCGACTCCCGCGTGGGCGAGTCCGGCCCCGCCGAGGCGCGTCCGGCGCCGGTGGAGCCCCGGACGCGCCGTCGTGACCGTCATGGCCGCGGGATGCGGGGGCCGGTCGCCCCGCCGCAGGTGCCGTTGTCCGCGAGCCGGGCCGACACCTTCCGCGATCTCGTCCTGGACTCGGTGGAGCGCCTTGAGCGGCGCTGGCCGCAGCTCTCGGACGTCGAGTTCCTGGTCCTCGACGTGCCGCCGTCGGTGCCCGGCGAGGCCGTTCCGCTGGGTGGCTCGGCCCCGGCGGCGAAGGACGAGCCGGCCCGGGTGATCGTCTACCGGCGGCCCGTCGAGATCCGCTCCAAGAGCCGCGACGAACGGGCGCTGCTCGTCCACGAGGTCGTGGTCGAGCAGGTCGCCGAGCTGCTCGGGCTCTCCCCCGAGTCCGTCGACCCCCGGTACGGGCAGGACTGAGGACGCTTTCGGTACGGCGGCCCCAGGAATCAGTCGTCCAGGACCGAGAGGTCCTGCCGCGCCGTGGGGACCCGAACGGTGCCCCGGTCGTCCACCAGGGACTGGACCGTGAACATCGGGATCCCGTCCGTCGGGACCGTCAGCAGGCGGGACGCGTGGACCGGGCCGCCCGAGACGGGCTCGACGGTCAGGGCGTAGGAGCCCTTGAGGCCGGCCGGGACGAGCTCGGTGACCTTCGTCGTCGTGCCCGCCTTGACCGTGACGGTCTTGGAGACCGGTGAGCCGCCGCCCGTACCGGCCGAGGCGGTGACCTTGACCTGGGCCGCCTCGCCGGGCGCGGTCAGCGAGAGCGTCGAGCCCGCCGCGCGGTTGTCGGCGACGGTGGCGCGGGCGCCGATCGCGGCGGTCGCCGGGATGAACGCGACCTCCTGCTTGTCGCCCTTGCCCCGCGTGACGCGCAGCGCCGCCACGAACGGCGACGACTTCTTCGGGTCGGACGGGGTGAGCAGCAGGGAGCCGGTCTCGCCGCGGGTGAGGTCCGGGAGGTCGACGGAGGCGGTCATCCCCGACTTCACGTGCAGGGCCTGCGCGCTCGCCGGGACGATCGTGCCGGTCTCGCCGACGAGCTGGATCTTCAGCTCGGCGTCGTCCTCGCCGGGTGCGTACGCGACGAGCCGCACCGAGGTCGCGTCGGCCGGGATGCCGGGCAGGACGGCGGTGCCGGCCGGGTCGGCGGAGGCCGGGAGCCAGTCGCTGCCGAGCTTGTCGTCGGCGGCGCCGATGACGGCGCCGACGCGGCCGCTGCGGGTCGTGACGTGCACGGTCACGTCGGCCGTGGGGGCCTCGCCGGTGAGCGTGGAGAGCAGGACGGGGACGCTGGAGTGGGCCGGGACGGGGATGCCTTCGCTCAGCTGCGACTTGAGCGGGCCCTCGGGGCCGTACAGCTCGATGTCGGCGACGGCGGCGGTGTCGTCGGGGTTGGTGAGGTGGACGTAGTCCTGGCGTTCCTTGGCCGTGGAGGCGGCCGGGAACCAGAAGTCCGTGTCGGGCGCGGTGCAGGCGACGCCGAGCATGCCGCGTGCGCCGCCGGCCGTGACGACGGTGGTCTGCTGGACGGTCCAGCCGGGGGCGAGGCCGCCCGTGGCCGAACCCGTCAGGGCGGGGGCGGTGGGCCCGTTCGCCTCGGCGGCGACGGGCTTGCCGGGCTCGGTGACGGTGGCGGGGGCCTTGGCGGCGCCGGGCTTCTTCGCCGTGGTGCCGCCGGGGGTGGCTGCCGACGCGGCGGCCTTCAGTTCGGCCTTGGCCGTGGGCGCGGCGGAGCCGGTGGCCGGGGTGCCCGCCGCCTTGGTGGTCGCCGGGGTGTACGAGACGTAGTCCGTCTCGGCCACCTCGGAGTTGCTGGGCGCCGGGCACAGCAGGCTGGAACGCTCCACGGGCAGCGTGGTCGGCGCCTTGGCCTCGGGGGCGGCGGAGCCGTCGGGCGCGGTCAGGGCGGCGAAGCCGGTGACGGCGGCGAGGGCGGTGGCGACCGCGATCAGGGAGAGGGTGGGGCGCTTCACTGGTTGCTGCTCCCGTCGGGACGCTGCTCGGTCTCGTAGCCGTACGCGTACGGGTCGTAGGGCTGCTGCTGGTCGTAGCCCTGCTGCCCGTACTGCTCGTACTGCTCGTACGACTGCTGCTGCTGTTGCTGCTGCTGGTCGTAGCCCTGCTGGGCGTACGGGTCGTACTGCTGCTGCTGGTACGGGTCGGCGCCGTAGTCGGCGTACTGCTGGGGCTGGGTGTAGTAGCCCTGCTGCCCGTACTGCTCCTGCTGCTGCCAGTCGCCGGCCGCGTACGGCTGCTCCTGGGGCACGGGAACCGGCTCGGGCTGCGCCTCGGGCTCGGTCTGCGCTTCGTACGCCGATTCCGCCTGGTCCTGGTCCTGGGCGGCTTCCGCTTCCGCAGCGGCGCGGAGGCGGCGGGCGCGGCGGCCGTCGCCCTCCATCGCCTGGGCGGGGATGACGACCTCCTCGTCGGGCAGGTCGTCGTCGATCTCGCGGCGCCGCCCGGGCAGGGCGAGCACGAGCAGGACGACGGCGAGGCCGACCTGGGTCCAGATCCACAGGGTGTGGGTGAGCGGCTGGTCGTACGTGAGGTCGAGCCGGCCGCCGTCGGCGGGCAGCTGGAAGCCCTGGGCCCAGCCGTCGACGGTGGTCTTCTCCAGCCTCTTGCCGTCGAGGGTGGCGGTCCAGCCCTCGTCGGCGCGGTCGGCGATGCGCAGGATCCGGCCCGCCGGGCCGGCCGGGATGTCGGTGTGCGCCTCGACGGGCCCGGCGGCGACGGCGACCGGCTTGGTCGCGGCGTCGGTGGCGCCGGTTGCATCGGCGGAGTCGGGGGCTGCGGTGGCGCCGGACGAGCCGCTCTTCGGCGCGGGGACGATCATCGCGCGGGCGACCTCGCGGTCCACGCGCCAGAGGGCGCTGCCGTCGAGCTGGCTGAGCCTGCTGAGGCCGGGGGTGGCGTCGAGGACACGGCTCATCTCGCGCGGGGCCCCGTCGCGGACGAGGACGTAGCGGATCGCGAACCCGCTGAGTTCCTCGGTCTGGTCGGCACCGGAGCCCGCCACCAGGTGCGCGACGACCTTGTCGAGGCGGGTGTCGTCGCCGCCCGCCGCGGCCAGTTCGGCGTCGCCGAGGCGGCCGCCGGAGCCGCGGACCAGGGTGTACGCGACCTCACCGGGCGAGCTGCCGCCGAGCACGAGGGTGCGGGGCTGGTCGCGGGTGTCGCTCTCCTCGGCGACGAACGCCGGGACCTGCACGGGGTCGCGGCGGGTCAGCGGGCCGTCGGCGCCGCCGATCATCCAGCCGACGGCGGCCACGACCGGGCCGAGCGCGGCGGCCAGCGCGATGAGCGCGGCGACCGGCTGACGCCAGCCGAAGCCGTGCGCGGCGACGCGGGTCCGGCCGTACTCGGCGCCGACCATGCCGGCGGCGAGCAGCGCCGTGCCGTAGACGAGGGTGGCGGGGCCGGCCCAGCCGGTGCCCCCGGCGCCGTTGGAGAGCGCGGCGAAGAGGAGGCCGACGAGGGCGGCGGTCCAGGCGGCGAGGACGGCGGAGCGGCGCTCCTCGCGGAGCAGCCCGGCCAGGGCGGCGAGGACGATGCCGACGAGGAGGAGGCCGCCGGTGGTGCCGGGGCCGCCGGGGCTGATGGCGAGCAGGTCGAGGGCGGAGGCCGTGCCCGTACGGATGTCGAGCCCCGCCTCGCGCAGGAAGGCGCTCGGGCCGGTCAGGAGGGAGAGCGACCAGGGGGCGAGCACGAGGATCGGGGTGCCGACCGTGGCGAGGAAGCGCAGACCGTAGGCGGCGATGTCGTCGCGGCGCAGGACGAGCACGGCGATGCCGAGGACGACGGCGATCGGCCAGACGATCGGCGTGAACGCCATCGTGAAGGTCAGGAGGAAGGTGTACGCCCAGGTGGCGCGCCAGCTGCCGCGGGCGCCGCCGGTGGCGGTGAGGCCGAAGGCGGCGACGGCGGCGCGGGCGATCAGCGGGAGCAGGATCGCGAGGATCGCGGTGCCGAGGCGGCCGGCGGCGAGCGCGCCGGTGGCGGCGGGCAGGAAGGCGTACGCGATGGCGCCCCAGGCGCGCAGCAGGGCGGACTCGACGAGCGGGCGGGCCGCGAAGTAGGCGGTGAAGCCGGCCAGCGGGACCGAGCAGACGAGCAGCACGGTGAGCGCGAACGAGGTGGAGCCGAGGAAGAACACGGAGAGTCCGGCGAGCACCGCGAGGTAGGGCGGCGCGCTCTGGGTGCCGCCGGTGCCGAGGGCGTGGCAGCTGTCGGCGTACCGGCCCCAGAGCTCGGAGACCATGTCGGGTGCGGGCAGCAGCGTGCCGCCGGCGAGGGAGCCGCCGCCGAACAGGCCGCGGCAGGCGACGACGGAGAGGACGAGGAGGAGGGCGAAGAGGACGGGCCCGGGCTTGCGGGCGATCTTCTTCAGCCGGGCGAACTGCTCGACTTCGAGGAAGTCGGCGTCGTCGCCGCCGGGTCCCGATTCGACGGCGCCGTGGCGCGAGCCGCCGGAATCGGCGTCGGAGCCGCCGAAGTTCGCGACGACCTGCTCGGCGGCGGCGCGGATGGTGGCGCCGGGCGGCGGGAAGAGCGGGCGGAGTTCCTCCCCTCGCTGCGCTGGGGATACCCCATCCGCGGGAACTTGGTTCTTGCGTCGCCTGCGCGCGGCGAGGATCTTCTCGGGGCGCAGCAGGGTGGCGAAGAGGCCCATGACCTCGTCGACGGCCTGGCCGGGGACCTTGCCGACGAGGTAGGCGAGGGTGCGCAGGAGCGTGCCGACGATCAGCCGGAGCAGGACGTACGGCAGGGTGGCGCCGCGGCTGTTGACGAGCAGGGTGTAGACGGCGCCGGCCTTGTCGACGCGGTGCGGGTTGGCGACGGAGCGGCCGGCGCAGTCGACGGTGCGGCGCTCGCGGGCGGAGGCCTCGGCGTGCCGCAGGACGGCGTCGGGGGCGACGAGGACGCTGTGTCCCGCGGCGTGGGCGCGCCAGCACAGGTCGACGTCGTCGCGCATGAGGGGCAGCCGTCGGTCGAAGCCGCCGAGCTCCTCGAAGACGTCACGGCGGATGAGCATGCCGGCGCTGGAGACGGAGAGGACGGAGCGGACCTGGTCGTGCTGGCCCTGGTCCTGCTCGCGGCGGTCGAGGCCGGTCCAGCGGCGGCCGCTGCGGGCGATGGAGACACCGGCTTCGAGCAGCTGCCTGCGGTCGTACCAGCCGCGGAGCTTGGGGCCGACGACGGCGGCGTACGCGTCCGCGTCGGCGACGCGCAGCAGTTCGGCGAGGGCGTCGGGCTCGGGGGCGCAGTCGTCGTGGAGCAGCCAGAGCCACTGCACGGGCTCGCCGTGCGGGAGTTCGGGCAGGTCGTAGACGGCCTCGTCGCTCCAGGTCCGGCTGACCGGGTCCCAGCCGCTGGGGCGCTTCAGATACGTGAGTTCCTCGGGGCCGAGCACGGGCGCGGTGCGGGCGGCCTCCTCGACGGCGGCGCCGAATCCCGTACGGCGGGCCAGGTGCAGCACGCGGTCGTCGCCGATCGCTTCGGCGAGCAGCCGCGCGGAGTCGTCGGCGCTGCCGGTGTCGGCGGCGATGACGTTCTGCACGGGGCGTTCCTGCGCGAGCAGCCCGGCGAGGGCGTCCGGCAGCCAGCGGGAGCCGTCGTGTGCGACGAGCACGGCGGTGACGACGTGTCGTGGGAACTCAGGAGTTGAGGACATCGAGGTACGGGCCCTCCGGCCGGGGGGGTCGCCCGCGGGGGGCGTGGGTGCGTCTCGGACGGGGCCCCACACTAACGGCTGGCAGGAAAAGGGTCCGCCCCCTGTGGACAGAGCACAGGGGGCGGACCGTTCGATGTGTACGGGTGTGTGCGGTTCGGTGGGTGGGTCGCGCCGTCGGCCGGTGGGGGTGGCCGGAACCGGTGGGTCGCGCCGGTGGGCCGGTGGCGCCGGAGCCGTCGGGTCAGACGGCGGCCTTCTTCAGGCGGCGACGTTCCCTTTCGGACAGACCGCCCCAGATCCCGAACCGTTCGTCGTTCTGCAGGGCGTACTCCAGGCATTCGGAGCGGACCTCACAGGCGAGGCAGACCTTCTTGGCCTCGCGGGTCGAGCCGCCCTTCTCGGGGAAGAAGGACTCGGGATCGGTCTGGGCGCACAGCGCGCGCTCCTGCCAGCCGAGTTCCTCGTCCGCGTCCTCGACCAGCAGTTCCTGGAACAACTCGGTCATGTGCGCCCCTCGTCTGTCTTCGCGTCCCCGTGATGTTGCCGTCACCGATTCCGGCCGAACGACACGAGTGAAATTACAAGTTTGTGCTCTGTGCGAGTCAAGCCGGAATCTGCTATTGGGCCCGGTATTCACTCTGCGGAACCAAGGCTATGCGGAAAGTGTTCAAATCACCAAAAACCTGACACATGCCACCGGCCTGGCCGCACCGCCCCCTCTCCCTGAGAGAGACGTCCAGGGCGTGGATCTTGTTGCGATCCAGCCACGGAAGCGATCCGGATCACAGTCTGATCACAAGACCCCGGCCGCGTTTGCGGGCACGGATATTGCGCCATGTCTCCCGGTCGGCGCCTGAACAAACCTTTCTCCAGACGATGTAACCGGATGAGGTGAAACATTCCACCCAAAACGGGCATTGAGTTGACAGTCGGGTGGACCGCCCGGCACCTTTGATGCCATGCCAGCGACCTCAGCGCCCTCCGCGACCCACGCCCGTGGGTACCGCAGCGCTGTCCAGGCGCGCTGTTGCTGTTGCTGTTCCAGCTGTTGACGCCTCCGAGCTCCAGCGCTTCCTCCGGGTTCCCGCGTTGCCCCGCGTGACCCCTTGCACGTCTCCTGCGTGACCCCCCTGCACGACTTCTGTTACTGCCGAGGAACCACCGCACCCATGAACAGCGACAGCGACCTTCAGATCGCCGGCGACATCCTCGAGGTCCCGCACCTCCTGCAGCCCGCCCGCGAGCACCCCGCCACCGTGGCCGAGTTCGTCGGCCTCGCCCGCTCCATCGCCGCCGACCGCGCGCAATGGGCCCCGCACGTCGAGTACGACGCCACCACCCGCTGGTACCACCGGCTGCGCACCGGCCCCGGCTACGAGGTCTGGCTGCTCTCCTGGGTGCCCGGCCAGGGCAGCGGGCTGCACGACCACGGCGCCTCGTCCGGCGTCCTGACCGTCCTCCAGGGCGAACTGACGGAGCGTACGGAGCGGGGCGTGCGGAAGCTCGACGGGGGCGCGACCCGGGTCTTCGCGCCGGGGTACGTCCACGAGGTCGTCAACGACTCCCTCGAACCGGCGGTCAGCCTGCACGTCTACTACCCGGGCCTGACGTCGATGCCCATGCACGAGTCCCTCAGGGCTCAGTGCGCCCCGACCACCCACGGTGTCGTACCGGCCTGACAAGCCCGCCCGTCGCCCGACCACCGCCCCTCAGAGGAGCAGGCTGCGCCTGACAGACTGTCCGCATGCGCATTGTGGTTCTGGCCGGTGGCATCGGTGGTGCCCGCTTCCTTCGCGGCCTCAAGCAGGCCGCGCCCGACGCGGAGATCACGGTCGTCGGCAACACCGGTGACGACATCCATCTCTTCGGTCTCAAGGTCTGCCCCGACCTCGACACGGTGATGTACACCCTCGGCGGTGGCATCAACGAGCAGCAGGGCTGGGGCCGGGAGGACGAGTCCTTCACCGTGAAGGAGGAGCTCGCGGCGTACGGGGTGGGGCCGGAGTGGTTCGGCCTCGGCGACCGCGACTTCGCGACGCACATCGTCCGTACGCAGATGCTGGGCGCGGGCTATCCGCTCAGCGCGGTCACCGAGGCGCTCTGCGCGCGCTGGCAGCCGGGCGTGCGGCTGCTGCCGATGTCCGACGACCGCGTCGAGACGCACGTCGCCATCGAGGTCGACGGCGAGGCGCGTGCGGTGCACTTCCAGGAGTACTGGGTGCGGCTGCGGGCGTCCGTGGACGCCCAGGCCGTGGTCGCGGTGGGCGCGGAGGCCTCGAAGCCGGCGCCGGGCGTCCTGGAGGCCATCGCGGAGGCCGACGTCATCCTGTTCCCGCCGTCCAACCCGGTCGTGTCCGTCGGCACCATCCTGTCCGTGCCCGGCATCCGGGAGGCGATCGCGGAGGCGGACGTGCCGGTGGTCGGCCTCTCCCCCATCGTCGGAGACGCGCCGGTGCGGGGCATGGCGGACAAGGTGCTCGCGGCGGTGGGCGTGGAGTCCACGGCCTCGGCGGTGGCGCGGCACTACGGCTCGGGCCTGCTCGACGGCTGGCTGGTCGACACGGTCGACGCGGGCGCGGTGGCGGAGGTCGAGTCCGCCGGGATCCGCTGCCGGGCGGTGCCGCTGATGATGACGGACCTGGACGCGACGGCGGCGATGGCGCGCGAGGCGCTGGCGCTGGCGGAGGAGGTCCGGGCGTGAGCGGGCCTGTGGACGGCACGCCGGACGGCTCGGGAGACGGGCTTGACGGGTTGGGTGGGCTGAACGGCTCGGACGGGTTGAGCGGGCTGGACGGTTCGGACGAGCTGGACGGGTTGGGTGGGGGCCGGTCGGCGCTCGGGTATCGGGTGTGGGCGGTCGCCGGGCTGCCCGAGGTGCGGAGCGGGGACGACCTCGCCAAGCTGATCGCCTCCGTCTCCCCCGGTCTCGAGGACGGGGACGTCCTGCTCGTGACCTCCAAGATCGTGAGCAAGGCCGAGGGTCGGGTGATCGCCGCCGACGACCGCGAGGAGGCGATCGACGCCGAGACCGTACGGGTCGTGGCGCGGCGCGGCACCCTGCGGATCGTCGAGAACCGGCAGGGCCTCGTGATGGCCGCCGCCGGGGTCGACGCCTCCAACACCCCCGCCGGTACGGTGCTGTTGCTGCCCGTCGACCCGGACGCCTCGGCCCGTGCGATCCGCGAAGGGCTGCGGGACGCGCTCGGCGTGGACGTCGGGGTCGTCGTCACGGACACCTTCGGGCGGCCCTGGCGCAGCGGACTGACCGACGTGGCCATCGGCGCCGCCGGAGTGCGCGTCCTCGACGACCTGCGCGGCGGCACGGACGCGTACGGCAACCCGCTCAGCGCCACGGTCGTCGCGACGGCGGACGAGCTGGCCGCCGCCGGTGACCTCGTGAAGGGCAAGGCGAGCGGGCTGCCGGTCGCCGTCGTGCGCGGGCTGCCGCATGTCGTGGACGGTTCCGTCGAGCAGGGTGCCAGGGCGCTGGTGCGCGGCGCCGCCGACGACATGTTCCGGCTCGGGACCTCGGAGGCGGTCCGGGAGGCGGTGACCCTGCGGCGTACCGTCCGGGAGTTCACCGACGAGCCCGTGGACCCCGGCGCCGTACGGCGTGCGGTGGCCGCCGCCGTCACGGCCCCCGCGCCGCACCACACGACGCCGTGGCGGTTCGTGCTCCTGGAGTCGGAGACCTCGCGGGTGCGGCTGCTCGACGCGATGCGGGAGGCGTGGATCGCGGACCTGCGGCGGGACGGCAAGTCGGAGGAGTCCGTCGCCAAGCGCGTGCGCCGTGGGGACGTGTTGCGGAACGCGCCGTACCTGGTGGTGCCGTGCCTGGTCATGGACGGCTCGCACCACTACGGCGATGCGCGCAGGGACGCCGCCGAGCGCGAGATGTTCGTGGTCGCGGCGGGCGCGGGCGTCCAGAACTTCCTGGTGGCGCTCGCGGGCGAGCGGCTGGGGTCGGCGTGGGTGTCCTCGACGATGTTCTGCCGCGATGTCGTGCGGGAGGTCCTCGGGCTCCCTGAGGACTGGGACCCGATGGGCGCTGTCGCGGTCGGTCACGCGGCGGCGCCGCCGAAGGAGCGGCCGGCACGGCAGGCGGGGCGGTTCATCGAGGTGCGGTGACGCCTCGGGGTTCGTGGCGGCTCGACGCGTCGTGACGCCTCGGGCCGTCGTGACGCCTCGGGCCGTCGTGACGCCTCGGGCCGTCGTGACGCCTCGGGGCGTCGTGGCGGCTCAGGGCATCGAGGCGGCTCAGAGGGACGCGATGTCGCCCGGGGTCATGCGTGGGGCCCTGCGCGGTGGGGTCCGGCCGCTGAGGAGGATGAGGCGGGCCGCGCGGTGGCGTTGGCCCGCGTACGGAGCGAGCAGTTCGAGCATGGCCGCGTCGTCGGTGGTGCGGTCGCCCGCGAGGGCGTAGCCGACGATGCCGGGCAGGTGGTAGTCGCCCACGGTCACCGCGTCCGGGGCGCCGTTGCTGCGCTGGATCGTCTCGGCGGAGGTCCAGGGGCCGATTCCGGGGATCAACTCCAGGCGCTGCTGGGCCCGTTCGGGTGCCATGTCCGCGGCCTCCTCCAGACGGCGGGCGACCTTGACCGCGCGGAGGACGGTGGCGGCGCGCTTGTCGTCCACGCCGGCGCGGTGCCATTCCCAGGACGGGATCAGGGCCCACGTGCGGGGGTCGGGCATCACGTGGAGGCGGTGCTGTGCCCCAGGGCCCGGAGCCGGTTCGCCGAACTTGCGGACGAGCAGGCGCCAGGCGCGGTACGCCTCGGTCGTGGTGACCTTCTGCTCCAGGATCGACGGGATCAGCGACTCCATCACCAGGCCGGTGCGGGTGAGGCGGAGGCCCGGGCGGCTGCGGTGCGCGGCGGCGAGGAGCCGGTGGCGGGGGACGAAGGCTGCGGGGTCGTCGTCGGCGCCGAGGAGTTGGGGGAGCCGGTCGAGGAGCCACTGCGCGCCGGGGCCCCAGGCCTCGGCCTCGGCCGTGCCGTGCCGGAGGGCGACGCGGAGAGTGCCCGGGCCTTCCGGGGTGCGGGCGGCTCGCCACACGGAGCCGTCGGGGGTGGTCCGGAGGGTGGGGTCGCCGCTGCCCCTGCGGAGGGGGCCGAGGGTGAGGCCCAGGTCCGTGGGGGCGGCGGGGGTCCAGTGGCGGGTCACCCCGGTCGCGGGGGCGGGCGTCCTGGTGGCGGGTACGGGGATGTGGCCGCCGCGCACGGTGGTGCGGGTCGTGGGGGTACGGGGTGTGAAGCGGCCGGCCATGTCTATGAGCGTAGCCGGGCGGGCTGCCGCCCCGCGGGTGCTGCGCCCGGCCTCCGGCCGGGCTTGCCGTTCCCACCCGCAGCACCCGTACAACGGGGATGAAAGAGGTGCGGGTCTTCCCGTGGGCGGCTGCCCGCGGCCGGCGGCCGACGGCCGGTGGGTCCGGCCTCGGGCGGCGCACCGGGCCGTGCGACGGGGGACCGCGTACAGCTGCCGGGGCTCGACACGGTGCGGGGCGGGCGGGGGCGCGCGGCCTCCCGTGGGTGGTCGCGCGCCCTTGGCGGGAGGCCGTCGGCTACTGGTCCGAGGAGAAGCGGATGGCGCCCGGGGGGAGGGTCGTGTCGCACCAGACGCGGATGCCTTCGCGGAGTTCGTTGTCCGCGCCCACGTGGGCGCCGTCGCCGATGACCGCGCCCGTGAGGACCGTACGCGCGCCGATGCGGGCGCCCGCGCCGATCAGGGAGTCGGTGATCACCGCGCCCGGTTCCACGACCGCGCCCGCGTGGAGCGTCGAGCCCGTGACGCGGGCGCCCTCGCCGACCACCGCGCCCGCGCCCACGACCGTGCCGCCCGTGAGTTTGGCGTCCGGGGCGACGCGGGCGGTCGGCAGGACCAGGCGGTCGCCGCAGCGGCCCGGGACCGCCGGGGACGGGGCACGACCGAGGACCAGGTCGGCGGAGCCCCGGACGAAGGCCTGGGGGGTGCCCAGGTCGAGCCAGTACGTGGAGTCCACCAGGCCCTGGAGGTGGGCGCCCTCGGCGAGGAGTTCGGGGAAGGTCTCCCGTTCCACCGAGACCGGGCGGCCCGTCGGGATCGTGTCGATGACCGAGCGGCGGAAGACGTAGGCCCCCGCGTTGATCTGGTCGGTCACGATCTCCTCGGGCGTCTGCGGCTTCTCCAGGAAGGCCGTCACCCGCCCGGTCGGGTCCGTCGGGACCAGGCCGAACGCCCTCGGGTCCTCGACCCGGGTCAGGTGCAGCGAGACGTCCGCGCCCGAGTCGCCGTGGGCGGCGACCAGGGCCCGGATGTCCAGGCCGGTCAGGATGTCGCCGTTGAAGACGAGGACCGGGTCGTCCGGGCCCGCGTGGAGGCGGGAGGCGACGTTGCGGATCGCGCCGCCGGTGCCGAGCGGCTCCTCCTCGGTCACGTACTCCAGGCTGAGCCCCAGCGACGAGCCGTCGCCGAAGTGGGGTTCGAAGACCTCGGCCAGGTACGACGTGGCCAGGACCACGTGGTCCACACCCGCCGCCTTCGCCCGGGCCAGCTGGTGCGTCAGGAACGGCACGCCCGCCGCCGGAACCATCGGCTTCGGCGTGTTCATCGTCAGGGGCCGTAGCCGTGTGCCTTTGCCACCGACCAGGAGGATCGCTTCTGTCACCTGTCGTCTCTGCTTCCTGTCCGGGGCCGGTCTCATCGCCCGTTCGGGCCGTGTTCGCTCGTCTGGGCGATATGACCGGTCAGTTTATGCAGATGGTCGGACCGGCGACCGCATCACGGCCGCCCCTGGTACTTCGCGGAGGCAGTACGGGTGGTGCCGAGCTTTCCGTAGAGGCGGGCTCCCGGGCAGGCCGTGGCGTAGCCGTCACGGTGTCCGGCGATGGTGTTGAACTTGACCTTCGTGCCCTTCTTGTACCGGTTCCCCCCACCCGAGGTGAGCGTGGCCTTCCCCTTCGGATTCCCCCCGTGCAGCCCCAGCTTCCACGCCGTCAGCCGAGCGATCGCAGTGGTCACGGCGGCCGGCGGATTGGTCGAACTGTAGGTGCCGAGGACGGCGATGCCCATGCTGTTGGTGTTGAAACCGAGCGTGTGGGCACCGAGGACCGGCTTGGACACTCCCCCGGCGCGGCCTTCGTAGATGTTTCCGCACTTGTCGACGGCGAAGTTGTAGCCGAAGTCGCGCCAGCCGCTGCTCTGTGTGTGGTAGCGGTAGATACTGCGCAGGACGGAGGGCGCCTGCTTGCAGGTGTAGTTGTTGCCGGTGGCGCTGTGGTGGACGAAGGCCGTTTTGACGGACTTGGTGTAGACGAAACCCTTCTCCCGGAGCTTCTCGTTCGCCCCCCATCCCTTGCGCGTGATGATCTTCGGGCGGGGTCCGATGTACGGCTTCGCCGCGGCGGCCGCCGGGATCACGGCCGTACCGACCGGGGCGAGCTGCGCGTTCACGGAGTAGGCGGCGGCCTCCTCGACGGTCGGGCCCCGCTGGGCCGCGCGGCCCCCTTGGCTGCCGTGTGACACCGTCGCGCCGTGGGTCGCGGGGGCCTTGCCGTCGAGCGCGTCGGAGCGGTCCTGGGTCTGCCCCTGCCACTCCTGCCCCTCCTGGCCCGGGTCCACCAGCTCCAGGCGGAGACCCGACGGGATCAGCCCGCGGTCCGTACCGCTGCCGCCCTCGGGGAGTACGCGGATCTCGACGCCGTCCGAGTCGCCGACCCACAGCGGCGCGGTGGACCCGCGGACCGCTCCCGACACGGCCTCGGCGGTGCCGGGGTCGGCCCCGTGCTCGTCGTTGTGGACCTCCAGCTCCTGCCAGGCCGACCAGCCCCCGGTCCCGGTCGCGCGGGTGCGGACCTGGACCGTGCCGTGCAGGTGCGCCCGGGCGTCGTCCCAGACGACCCCGAGGAGGGAGAAGGGTCTGACGTCCCGTCGGGTCAGACCCTGGACCGCCTGGGGGGCGCCGGGCGCGCGGAGGGCCCGACGGCCGTCCTCGAGCGGCTGGAGGGGCAGGGACTGGGTGGACCCGGCGACTTCGACGTCCGGTCTCGCGGTGAGCGCGGCCGGCTGGTGCGACGCCGCCGGCGTCGCGAGGGACAACGGCAGGGCGAGAGCCGCCGCGCACGTGACGGCGATCGAGGAGACGAGGTAGGCACGCATGTAGGGATCGTCCGCACCCCGGGGCCGTTCCGCTCGGCGGGATCCGGGCCGGAAACTGACGGCCCGTCGGTCCGACCGGAGGACGGTGTCACCGGTACGGCGGGTCTCCGCACCCCCGCCCGCGTACCCTTGCCCGCGTGAACGCCAGCGACCGCACCCCCGCCGACCTGCTGCGATCCGCGCTCGCCGCGGACCCCGCCCGCCCCTTGGTCACCTTCTACGACGACGCCACCGGTGAGCGCGTCGAATTGTCCGTGGCCACCTTCGCCAATTGGGTGGCCAAGACGGCCAATCTGCTCCAGGGCGAGCTGTCCGCCTCCCCCGGCGACCGGCTCGCGCTGCTGCTGCCCGCGCACTGGCAGACCGCGGTGTGGCTGCTGGCCTGCTCCTCGGTCGGCGTGGTCGCCGAGATCGGCGGCGAACCGGCGGACGCCGACTACGTCGTCGCCGGACCGGGCGCCTTCGACGCCGGGCTCGCCTGCTCGGGAGACCGGATCGCGCTCTCCCTCGCCCCGCTGGGCCGCCGCTTCCCCACCCCGCCCGCCGGGTACGCGGACTACGCGGTGGAGGTGCCGAGCCAGGGTGACCGGTTCGCCCCCTTCGTCCCGGTGGACGCGGACGACCCGGCGCTCCTCGTCGACGGTACGGAACTGACGGGCGCACAGCTCGTCGACCGGGCCCGCGCGGACGCCGAGGCGCTCGGCCTCGCTCCCGGTGCGCGACTGCTCTCCGGCCGCGCCTACGACGGCTGGGACGGGCTCTCCGCCGGCCTCTACGCACCGCTGGCGGCCGGGGCGTCCGTCGTCCTGTGCCGGAACCTGGACCAGCTGGCTCCCGAGTCGCTGGACAAGCGGGTGGAGAGCGAGCGGGTCACGGCGACCGCCGTGTGACGGACCACCGCCGCAGGCCGGGCAGCCGTCGTCCGCTCACCGGCCGAGGTTCCACCCTTCCACCCGTATGGCGCACCGACTCGCCGAGTCCCCGGGTCCGCGCGTCAACTCCGGTACATGATCGGCGGGTACGCACCCCTCCCGCACAACCCTGCGTCCGGTTCGGCCGTCCCACTCTTCGAGCGGCGGCTCCCGGGCGCGCCGCCGACGCCGCGAAGGATGGACTCAGACGTGACGGACAGTCCCGGCACGCCCGCCGAACCGGAGGCCCCGCGCAAGCGTCACTGGCTGCGCTGGACGGCTCTCGGGTGTTCGGTCGTCCTCCTCGCCGCGGCGGGTGCCGGCTGGTGGCTCTACCGCAAGCTCGACAACAACATCACCACCGACACGGACGCCGCCGCGGAACTGCGCGCGTATGAGAAGGAGAGGCCCACGCCGGGGGCGCTGGGGGCGCAGAACATCCTGCTGATCGGCTCGGACACGCGGTCGGGGGCGGGGAACACCAAGTACGGGAAGGACAAGGGCACCCAGCGCTCCGACACCACGATCCTGCTGCACATCGCGGCGGGGCGGTCGAGCGCGACGGCCGTGTCGATCCCGCGCGACCTGATGGTGAGCATGCCCGGCTGCCGGACGAAGGGCGGGACGCGGACCGGGGAGATGTTCGCCCAGTTCAATTCCGCCTTCGAGATCGGCGGCACGGCGTGCACGATCCGTACCGTCGAGCGGCTCACCGCGATCCGGATCGACCACCACATGGTGATCGACTTCCGCGGCTTCAAGAAGATGGTCGACGCCGTCGACGGCGTCGAGATCTGCCTGAAGGAGCCGATCGACGACAAGGACGCCAAGCTGAAGCTGCCGGCCGGGCGCCAGACGCTCCACGGGGAGCAGGCGCTGGGCTTCGTACGGGCCCGCAAGACGCTGGGCAACGGCAGCGACACGGAACGCATGGACCGCCAGCAGCAGTTCCTGGGGGCCCTGGTCAACAAGGTGCAGAGCAACGGCGTGCTGCTGAACCCGACCAGGCTCTACCCGGTCCTGGACGCGGCGACGAAGTCGATCACGACGGACCCGGGGCTCGACTCGCTGCGGGACCTGTACGACCTGGCGCGGTCGATGCGGGCGATCCCCACGGAGAAGGTGCAGTTCCTCACGGTGCCGCGACGGCCGTACTCGTACGACGCGAACCGGGACGAACTCGTACAACCCGAGGCGAGCCAACTCTTCAAGCGGCTGCGCGAGGACAAGCCCGTGACGGTGGCTCCGGGCGCCGAGCCCTCGCCGTCCGCGGGCGCGAGCGGAGCCGGCGCGACCCCGGGCGCACCCCAGGTCGGCGACGGGAAGCCGGACGACGCGGCCTCTCCGGGACCGGCGCCGACGCCGACTTTCACGGGGCACAACGCGGCGGAGGGAGCCTGCTCCTGAGGGCCGCTGAGTGACGCACAAGTAAAGGAGAGTCCAAGGAGACCGGGGGGAGGGCGGTGGCGGAAGGGGTTTGGGCAGATTGCCCAGTTGTAAGGGGCGTGGAATTTGTCACGGACGTCGCCCCACGCTGAACTGGGCGGATAGTGTGACGCGGTCCGATGCTTGCGACCCTGTGGTCGCGCACTCGACGGATCGAACGACCGAGCGCCAGTCGGGGGAGGCGCCTCGCGTGGCACCGACGGAGGATTCAAGTAACCGTGGACGCGCACAGCCGTGGACAGGCGGATGAGATCGACCCCGCCGACCAGTGGGTCCTCAACCCGCAGACGGGCAACTACGAACTGCGACTGAACCACTCCGCTGGGCAGCCCCAGCAGCAGTCGCCCGCACAGTCCCGTCCGCGTGGAGCGACGCCCCCGGCTCCGAGATCCGCCGAGGGCGCACGGTCCGGCCAGCGCTCCCGTAACGCAGGGGCGCCGACCGGCGCGCCCGCCGAGGCCCCAGTTCCCGGCCAGCGCCGCCGCCGCGCCCCCGAGGGGCCCGCGGCCGGCGTCCCGCAGCAGGGCCGGCGCAAGCGCAAGCCCGCGAAGTCCCGCAAGAAGAAGGTCCTGCTGTGGACCGGCGGGACGATGGCGTTCGTGCTCGTGGGCGGGGCGGTGGGCGCGTACGCCTACTACGACCACCTCAACGGGAACATCAACAAGGTCGACGTGGTCGGAGCCCAGAGCACGGGCTTCAAGAAGGACCAGGCCATCAACATCCTGCTGATCGGCACGGACAAGCGGACCGGCGACGGCAACGAGGGCTACGGCGACAAGAACAGCCCTGGCCACGCCGACACCACGATCCTCTTCCACGTCTCGAAGGACCGGACGAACGCCACGGCGATGTCCATCCCGCGCGACCTGAAGACCGAGATCCCCGAGTGCCAGACGAAGATGCCGGACGGGAAGATCAAGACGATCCCCGGCCAGTCCGACGAGCGGTTCAACGTCAGCCTCGGCCAGTCCGACCGCGACCCCGGCTGCACGATGCGTACGGTCAAGGAGCTCACCGGACTGACCGTCGACCACTTCATGATGGCCGACTTCAACGCCGTCAAGGAGCTGACGACGGCCGTCGGCGGCGTGAAGGTCTGTCTGGTCAAGCCGGTCAAGGACAAGGACTCCAAGCTCAACCTGCCGGCCGGTGAGTCGGTCATCCAGGGCGAGCAGGCCCTGGCCTTCGTCCGTACCCGCCACAGCTTCGGCAACGAGAGCGACCTCGACCGGATCAAGGTCCAGCAGCAGTTCCTCAGCTCGATGATCCGGCAGATGAAGTCGGACGAGACGCTGACCAGCCCGAGCAAGCTGCTCGACCTCGCCGAGGCGGCCACGAAGGCGCTGACCGTCGACTCCGGCATAGGAAGCATCGGGAAGCTCAAGTCGCTCGGCGAGGAACTCGCCAAGATCGACACGAAGAACATCACCTTCACGACGCTGCCGGTCATCGACAACCCGGCGGAGAAGATCAAGGCGACGGTCGTGCCCGACCCGACCAAGGCGCCGCAGCTCTTCGCCATGCTGCAGTCCGACACCTCGCTCACCGAGGTGAAGCAGAAGCAGCAGGACGCCAAGAACGCCCAGGCCGCCCTGTTGAAGGGCACCCGCTCCACCGCGCGCGAGGTGCGCGTCGACGTCTACAACGGCAGCGGCATCCAGGGGGCCGCCCAGTCGACGATCAACTGGCTGCAGAACGAGCAGGGCGTCACCAGGTCGACCAACAAGAGCAACGCCCCCGAGAAGGCGGCGAAGACGACGCTCACCTACGCACCGAACCAGGCCACTCAGGCCCGCAAGCTCGCGGACATGATGGGCCTGCCCGCCACGGCGCTCAAGCCGGGCACGCAGGACGCCGAGGCGCTCGCACCCATGACGCTGATCCTCGGTGCCGACTTCAAGGGCGCGGGGGTGCCCATCACCGGTCCGGCGAAGGCGCCGGAGGGTGCTCAGACCGCAGACAAGAAGGTGTGCGCCCAGTGACCCGGAAACACCGGGGCTCGGCGCGCGCCTGAGGAGGGGGACCAGGGGTGGGACAGAACAGCGTGCGTGGGGAGGGGACCCGGGGTCGCGTTCCGCACGCCCGCGAATTGGGCTGGGACGAGAGTCTCTATGGGGACGAGGGCGAAGGGGGGCCGGGTGACCGGCCCGTCGGCGCCCCGGCCCCGGGCGACCGTCGTTCCGACAGCCCGAGCGCGGACAAGGGCGACACGAGCGGTCCTGGCCGGAGCGACGGCGAAGGCCGTGCGAGCCACCGGCGCAAAGGGCCGCGCAGGCGCGCCAAGAAGAGCGGCAAACGCAAGATACTCCGCTGGGTCGCGGCGACCCTGTCGTTCCTGATACTCGGGACGGCCGCCGCCGGATACCTGTACTACCAGCACCTCAACGACAACCTCCGCGGTGGTCACCGGGCCGGTGGCGACAGCGGTGTGAAGAAGGCCGCGCCGAACGCGCTCGGCGACACCCCGCTCAACATCCTGCTGATCGGCTCGGACGACCGCTCCGACGACAAGAACGTGGCGCTGGGCGGCGGCAAGAACGAGCGGAACCGCAAGCCGCTCGCCGATGTGCAGATGCTGCTGCACATCTCGGCGGACCGGAAGAACGCCAACATCGTCTCGATCCCGCGCGACACCATCGTCAAGATCCCCAAGTGCACGGGCGAGAAGGGCGAGACCTACGCGGCGACCACCACCCAGCCCATCAACGACACCCTGGCCCGCGGTGGTCCCGGCTGCACGCTGACCACCTGGGAGAGCCTCACCGGGGTCTACATCGACCACTGGATGATGGTCGACTTCGCGGGCGTGGTCTCGATGGCCGACGAGGTCGGCGGTGTCCCGGTCTGCGTGAAGACCGGCGTCCACGACAGGTCGACCCGGCTGGTGAAGGGCGGCTCCGGTCTGAAGCTGCCGCAGGGGACCACCGAGATCAAGGGCGAGCAGGCGCTCCAGTGGCTGCGCACCCGGCACGCGTTCGGCAACGACCAGAACCGTGCCAAGGCCCAGCACATGTACATGAACGGCATGATGGAGAAGCTCCAGAAGCAGAACGCCTGGACCGACACCGCACGGCTCATGGGCCTGGCCGAGACCGCGACGGAGGCGCTGCAGGTCTCCGACGAGATCCGCTCGGTGACGAAGCTCTTCGACCTCTCCATGCAGCTCAAGAACGTGAAGCTGGACCGACTCACGACGGCGACGGTCCCCACGACCGAGTGGTCGCAGGACAAGAACAAGCTCGTCATGGTGCCGAGCGCCGCCGACAAGATGTGGGCGATGCTCCGCGACGACGTCGCCTTCGACAAGAACGGCGACCCGGCCGGCGCCAAGCCGACCGCGTCGGCGAAGCCGAAGCCGCAGGGCCCGACGGCCGCCGCGCCCGCGACGCTCGCCGTCACGGTCGTCAACGGCACGAACGGCGACGGCGCGGCGCCCACCGAGGGCCGGGCCGGCGCGATGGAGAAGACCCTGCAGGGCAAGGGGTTCACCCAGGCGAACGCCTCGCGGAGCGCCGAGCCCCGTAAGGACACCGTGGTCAAGTACCCGAAGTCCGGCGGCGATCAGGGCAAGGCGGACGCGCTGTCCGTGGCCAAGGCGCTCGGTCTGCCGGACTCCGCGGTCCGCGCGGACGCCACGGCGCAGAACATCACCCTGGTCATCGGCTCGGACTGGCGCGAGGGCGCCACGTACAAGAAGCCGGCGTCCAAGGAGGGCGACCTGCCGGAGGGCGCGGACGACAAGGTGGACTGCATGGACGTCTACAGCGTGTACCGCTGGGACGGCAAGAGCTGACGGACGAGGTGTGACAACGGCGAACGGCCGGGCCCCCGAAGGGGTCCGGCCGTTCGCCGTGTGCGTGTCCTTACGTCGTCTCAGACCTGCGACGCGGTCGTCGTCACCGCCGGGCGGCGGCTCGCGATGACCTTCTTCGCGAGCGCGCGCGGGCTCGTCAGGAAGCCGTAGCCCCAGGACATGTGCATCGTCGCGAGGGCGACCGGGATCTGCAGGCGGGCCTTCAGCGGGAGGCCCTTGCCGGCCGGGACCGAGCCCGCGGTGATCGCGGCCAGGTAGCCGGCCGGGATCAGGAAGCCCAGCGGGGTGAGCACCGCGCCGACGACGACACCGGCCGCGATCGCGCAGACGGCGGTCGGCGGGGCGAGGTAGCGGAGGTTGATCGAGCCCTGGTGGTAGCGGGCCACGACGTGGCGCCAACGGCCGTAGTCCTTGTACTGCTTGGCCAGCGCGCGGACGCTCGGCCGGGGGCGGTACTGGACGCGCAGCTCGGGCGAGAACCAGATGAGGCCGCCCGCCTCGCGGATACGGAAGTTCAGCTCCCAGTCCTGGGCGCGGATGAACTCGATGTTGTAGCCGTCCTGCTGCTCCAGCGCCTCGCGCCGGAAGACGCCCAGGTACACCGTCTCGGCCGGGCCCGCCTGGCCGCCGGTGTGGAAGGCCGCGTTGCCGACGCCGATCTTCGAGGTCATCGCGGCGGCGACCGCGTGCTCCCAGTCGTTCTCACCCTCGGCGTGCATGATGCCGCCGACGTTCTGCGCGCCGGTCTCCTCCAGGAGACGGACGGCGGTCGCGATGTAGTTGGGCGACAGCATGCCGTGACCGTCGACCCGCACCACGATCGGGTGACGGGACGCCTTGATCGCCGCGTTGAGGGCGGCGGGCGTGCGGCCTGTGGGATTGGGCACGGTGTGGACCCGGGGGTCCTCACGTACCAGTTCGGCGGCGATCTCGTCGGTGCGGTCCGTGGACGGGCCGAGCGCGATCACCACCTCCATCTCGCCGTCGTACTCCTGCTCGAGGATGTGACGGACCGAGTTGCGCAGGTGCCGCTCCTCGTTGAGGACCGGCATGATCACGGAGACGGGGGGCGTGGCGTTCATTGCCCGACACGTTACCGCGAATGGGGGACACCGAGCGCGGCGCGCGGACGGCCGCACCCTTGCGCTGATCGTATGGGCCTACGGTGCTCACGGTTCCCCCTTGTCACACCCGCGGAGGTGTCCCCCGGTGCCCACACCGCCCCGCACGCCCCGTCCCCGGCCCGTCGCCCGTCCCGTACCGGCACGCCGCGGCAGACGGGTCGCGCGGCCCCGGTGGGGCATGCGGGTGGCGACCACCCTCTCCGTCGTCGTCCTCGGGGCGGGCGGCATCGGGCACGCGCTGGTCACCGGCCTGGACACCGGGATCAACCGGATCGACCCGTTCAAGGACATGAAGAACCGCCCCCGGGCCGGGCACGGCATGAACGTGCTGGTCGTGGGGACCGACGGGCGGGACAGCATCACACCGGAGCAGCGCAAGGCGTACCGGCTGGGCGGGGCGCCCTGCCACTGCACGGACACCGTGATGCTCGTCCACATCAGCGAGAACCGGGACCGGGCGAGCGTGGTGAGCCTCCCCCGTGACTCGTACGCCGAGATGCCCGAGCACACGGACGCGACGACCGGCAAGCGGCACCAGGCACATCCGGTGAAGCTGAACGCCGCGTACGCCGAGGGCGGGCCCGGGCTGACCGTGCGGACCGTGGAGAACATGACGGGCGTGAAGATCGACCACTATCTGGAGGTCGACTTCACCAGCTTCATGAAGACGGTCGACGCGGTCGGCGGCGTGGAGATCTGCACGCCCCGGCCGATGAAGGACACCTACACCGGCCTCGATCTGGCGGCCGGGCCGCACCAGCTGAACGGCGGGCAGGCGCTGCAGTACGTGCGCTCGCGCCATGTGGACGGCGCGGCCGACATCGGCCGGATGCAGCGCCAGCAGCGCTTCCTCGCGGCGCTCATCGACCGGACGACGAGCGGCGGGGTGCTGCTGAACCCGGTGCGGTTCCGCCAGGTGGCCACGACCATGCTGAACTCGGTCCGGGCCGACGCGGGCTTCGGTACGGAGCAGCTGCTCTCGCTCGCCAAGGCGATGCAGGGCTTCACGCCGGCGTCGTCGGAGTTCGTCTCCGTGCCGGTCGGGGACATGAGCTTCCCCGTGGCGGGCATCGGCTCGACGGTGAAGTGGGACGCCCCCAAGGCGCAGAAGCTCTTCCAGGCGCTGCGCGAGGACCGGCCGCTCGCCGCGCCGCGGGCGGAGACCGCGGACGCGAAGGGCCGGCCGCAGCCGGTGGTGGTGGACGTGGCCCCGAAGACGATCCGGGTGCAGGTCTACAACGGGACCCGGACGGACGGCCTCGGCCGCAAGGTGGACGACGCGCTGCGGGCCACCGGCTTCGACACGACGCGGGCGCCCCGCACCGGGGAGGGCCCGGAGCGGCGGCGGACGCTGGTGGAGTACGACCCGCGCTGGGACCGCTCGGCGAAGTCCCTGGCCGCCGCGTTGCCGGGGGCGGAGCTGCGGGCGGTGAAGGGCCGGGGCGGGACGCTGCGGGTGGTGGCCGGGCTCGACTTCAAGGGCGTCACCCCGGTCAGGACGGACGAGCCGGAGGGCGGTCCGTTCGAGGCGGTCTCCGGGGACAAGGTGGTCTGTCCGTAAAGACCGAAAACCCTGAAAACCCCGAAAACGACCGAAACTTCCCGAACATCCAGAAGGAGAAGCCTTCTAGTCCTCGTAGCCCTCGGCGGCGCGCTGTTCGCGGAGGTCCTTGATCGCGCGGCGGCGGGCCAGCCGGTGGGTGCGGCGGATCTGGGCCTCCTGGTAGCGGCGCTTGTCCCGCTCGGTCTCCGGGATGACCGGCGGCACAGGGCGGGGCTTGCCGTCACCGTCGACGGCCGCGAAGACCAGGTAGGCCGAGCCGACCTGCTGGGCCGGTGTGGACTCGTTCCAGCGTTCCGCCATGACCCGGACGCCGACCTCCATGGAGGACCGGCCGGTCCAGTTGACCTGGGCTTTCACATGCAGCAGGTCGCCGACCCTGACCGGCTCCAGGAACGCCATCTCGTCCATGGACGCGGTGACCGCGGGCCCGCCCGAGTGGCGGCCCGCGACGGCGCCCGCCGCGTCGTCCACCAGCTTCATGATCACGCCGCCGTGCACCGTGCCGAGGAGGTTGGTGTCATGGCTCGTCATGATGTGGCTGAGTGTGGTGCGGGACGCCGAAGTGGGCTTTCCCGGGATATCGCCCTGGTCTGTCATGCCCTCCACCTTATGCCGCGTCCTGGTCCGGTCCTCTTTGCATCAGCTTGGCAACAGCGCCGCCCCGAATCCCCACCCGCCCTGTCGGCGCCCGAGGGGCGGCCTGCAAGATGGTCCGTATGAATGACTGGCCGAACTCGCAGCCCGACGGTCCCCGCCGGATGCGTCACGTGCAGCGCCCGCAGGTGCCCCAGCAGCAGCCGCAGTACGACCAGGGCTACGACCAGGGCCAGCCGTACAACCCGAACTTCACCCAGCAGCAGGCTTCCGGCTACGACAGCGGCTACAGCAGCGGCCAGGTCTACGGCTCCCCGCAGGGCGGGGGCCGCGGCACGATTCCGCCGCAGCACGACCCGCGGTACGCGCCGCAGCCGCAGCCCGGTCGGGCCGCGCCCGACTGGCGCCGCCGGATCAAGGTCGGCTCCATCGTGCTCGTCGTCGGCGTGCTCGCCTGGAGCGTCGGCACGTACGCCTGGGCCAGCTCCCAGATGCGCAACGAGGTCGACCTCTCCAAGGTCATCGAGCGGCCGGCCGAGGGCGACTGCACGACGTACCTGATCGTCGGCTCCGACAGCCGCGAGGGCATGTCGGCCGAGGAGAAGAAGAAGCTGCACACCGGCTCCGCCGAGGGCAAGCGGACCGACTCCATGATGATCCTCGCGGCCTGCTCCAGCGGGAACACGATGGTCTCGCTCCCCCGCGACTCCTGGGTCACCATCCCGTCCTTCGTCGGCTCGGAGTCCGGCAAGAAGTTCGGGGCGCGCGGCGGCTCGAAGCTCAACGCGGCCTACGCGATGGACGGCCCGGAGCTGCTGGTCCGCACGGTCGAGTTCAACACCGGGCTGCGCATCGACCACTACGCGGAGATCGGCTTCGCCGGCTTCGCGAACATCGTGGACGCGCTCGGCGGTGTCGACATGAACATCGAGAAGGGCTTCAAGGACAAGAAGTCCGGCGCCGACTTCCAGGCCGGCGAGCAGACCCTCAACGGCGAGCAGGCCCTCGCCTTCGTCCGTACCCGGTACGCCTTCGCCGAGTCCGACCTCGCGCGGACGAAGAACCAGCAGAAGTTCCTCTCCGCCCTGGCCAACCAGGCGGCGACGCCGGGCACGATCCTCAACCCCTTCAAGCTGTACCCGACGCTGGGGGCCGGCCTGGACACGCTGATCGTGGACAAGGACATGTCGCTGTACGACCTCGGCAAGATGTTCTTCGCCATGAAGGGCATCAGCGGCGGCGATGGGAAGTCGATGAACATCCCGATCTCCGGCAGCGCCCCGCAGGGCTCCCTGAAGTGGGACATGCCCAAGGTGAAGCAGCTGGTCTCGCAGATCCGGAACGACCAGCCGGTGACGGTCACCTCGGACCGCTGATTCCGCCGGCCCGTGGACGGGGCCCTTCCGGGCCCCGGACCAGGGCACGAGAGCGCACGACTATGCTCGGGCAGGCATTCCGCCCGACCTCCCTGGAGTCCCGTATGGCCCTCAAGATCACGGTGATCGGCACCGGCTACCTCGGCGCCACGCACGCAGCGGCCATGGCGGAGCTGGGCTTCGAGGTGCTCGGCCTCGACGTCGTGCCCGAGAAGATCGAGCTGCTGGCCACCGGCCGCGTACCGATGTACGAGCCCGGTCTCGAGGAGCTGCTCGCCCGGCACGTCGCCGGGATCGAGGGCTCGACCGGTCGGCTGCGCTTCACGACCTCCTGGGAGGAGGTCGGCGCCTTCGGCGACGTGCACTTCGTCTGCGTGAACACCCCGCAGAAGCACGGCGAGTACGCGTGTGACATGAGCTACGTCGACGCCGCCTTCGGCGCGCTGGCGGGTGTGGTCCGCGAGGGCTCCCTGGTCGTCGGCAAGTCGACGGTGCCGGTCGGCTCGGCCGAGCGGCTCGCGGGGCTGCTGCCGGAGGGCGTGGAGCTGGCCTGGAACCCGGAGTTCCTACGCGAGGGCTTCGCCGTGAACGACACCCTGCACCCGGACCGGGTCGTCGCGGGCGTGGCGAGCGAGCGGGCCGAGAAGCTGCTGCGCGAGGTGTACGCCACCCCGATCGCGGAGGGCACGCCCTTCGTCGTCACCGACTTCCCCACCGCCGAGCTGGTGAAGACCGCCGCGAACTCCTTCCTCGCCACCAAGATCTCCTTCATCAACGCGATGGCCGAGGTCTGCGAGGCGGCCGGCGGTGACGTGGCGAAGCTGGCGGAGGCGATCGGCTACGACGAGCGGATCGGCGCCAAGTTCCTGCGCGCCGGGATCGGCTTCGGCGGCGGCTGTCTGCCGAAGGACATCCGCGCGTTCATGGCGCGGGCGGGCGAGCTGGGCGCGGACCAGGCGCTGACCTTCCTGCGCGAGATCGACTCCATCAACATGCGCCGCCGCGGCCAGATGGTCGAGATGGCCCGGGACGCGGTCGGCGGCGACTCGTTCCTCGGCAAGCGGGTCGCGGTGCTCGGCGCGACCTTCAAGCCGGACTCGGACGACGTCCGGGACTCGCCCGCGCTGAACGTGGCGGGCCAGATCCACCTGCAGGGCGGACAGGTCACGGTCTACGACCCGAAGGGCATGGAGAACGCCCGCCGTCTCTTCCCGACCCTCGGCTACGCCCCGACGGCCCTCGAAGCGGTGCGCGGCGCGGACGTCGTGCTGCACCTGACGGAGTGGCGCGAGTTCCGCGACGAGCTGGACCCGGCGGAGCTGGCGCCCGCGGTGAGCTCCCGGGTGATCCTGGACGGCCGCAACGCGCTGGACGCCGTCCGCTGGCGCGAGGCGGGCTGGGTGTACCGGGCGATGGGGCGCCCGCGCGCGTAGGTCTTCGTACGAGAAGGGTCCCGCCGCCCGTGAGGGAGGCGGGACCCTTCCGCGTTTCTCAGGCCGCGCGGCGCAGGCGCGTCGTACGGGAGAGGAACTCCGCCTCCCGCAAGGTGCGCGTGGCGTTGCCGTGGGCGAGGGCGACCAGGTCCGGGGCGGGCCAGTCGCGGCGGAGCAGCTCCGCGAAGAGCGGGGCGTAGCCGCCGGCCGGGTCCGTGGTGTGGGAGAGCCCCACGGCGTGCGGGCCCGCCAGGGCGCGGACCCGGTCGAGGGTGTCCGCGGTCGCGGACAGGTCCTCGGTCACCGGGACCATGCAGACGCCGCCGTTCTCGCCGAGCAGGCCGAGGACGTCGTCCGGCAGGCCCGCCGGCTCCGCGCGGGTCAGCAGGGCCGGGGCTCTGGTGACCGCGAGGGTGCGGCGGACCGACTCGGGGTCGGCCCCGGAGAGGTCCACGACGAGGCCCAGGCGGTTCATCTCCCGTACGGCCTCGCGGGCGAAGCCGTCGAAGCGGGTGAGGTTGACCGCCCGTACCCCGAGCGCGTGGTACGCCCGCAGCGCGGCGACCGAGCCGGCCAGGGCCGACCAGCTCACCGGGCCGAGGAGCACCGCGACCCGGCCGCAGTTGACGGCGTGGGCCGTCTCGGCGGTGGTGTGCGCGAGGCGCAGGTCCTCGGGGCAGGCGGCGACGAGCGCGCGGATCGAGTCGATGCGGCGCAGGGTGCCGATGACGCCCGCCGCGTCCTCACCGGGTCCGACGCGCAGGGACCAGAGCTGCGCCCCGGCCTCCGCCGCCCGCACCGGCGGAAGGTCCTCGGGGTCGGGATCCCGGGGTGGGTCGATGTGCCCCTCGACGACGGGCTGCGCGGCGAGCAGTGCCTGCGCACGGGTCAACTCGTCCAGGGGCAGCGGTTGTTCGGGGGTGTCGAGGTCGCCGGCCGCGGGGCCGGTGTGCTCGACGGAGAAGGGGAGATGGTCTTCGAGATCTGCCATGGTGGTGACAACTCCGAACTTACTGGGCAGTACCGTCCACCGTGACACGAAGCCCCTCGCGAGGAGCGGTGGAGTAGGCCGTTCGGGGGACGGCGACGCCGGCCGCGCACCCTCGGGGACAGCAGCGGCCCGCCGCCGGTTCGGTTCGGCGACGGGCCGCTCGGAGCGGTGACGGGTCGTCAGGAGGCGGGCGCGTCCAGGGAGTCGAGCGTCGCGTTCGACGGGCCCCGGCGGGCGCTCAGGTCGCGGGAGACGGCCTCCGCGTCCCGCAGCGCGCGCACGGCGTTGGACCAGGTCAGCTTGGTCAGGTCGGCGTGCGACCAGCCCCGGTGGAGCAGCTCGGCGATCAGGTTCGGGTACCCCGCGACGTCGTCGAGGCCGGCCGGGGTGAACGCCGTACCGTCGTAGTCGCCGCCGATGCCGATGTGGTCGACGCCGGCCACCTCGCGCATGTGGTCGAGGTGGTCCGCCACCGTCGCCGGTGTGGCGATCGGGCGCGGGTTCTCGGCCTCGAAGGCGCGGTGCAGCTTCATCGCCTCGGCGGTCGTGTCGAGGTGGTGGAAGCCGTGCGCCCGCAGGTTCTCGTCGGCCCGGGCGGTCCACTCCACCGCGGCGGGCAGGATGAACTTGGGCACGAACGTGGCCATCGCGACCCCGCCGTTCGCGGGGAGCCGGCCCAGCACGTCGTCCGGCACGTTCCTCGGGTGGTCGCAGACCGCGAGGGACGAGGAGTGCGAGAAGATCACCGGCGCGACCGAGGTGGCGAGCGCGTCCCGCATGGTCGTCGCCGCCACGTGCGAGAGGTCGACGAGCATGCCGACCCGGTTCATCTCCCGGACGACCTCGTGGCCGAACGGGGAGAGCCCGCCGACGCCCGGTGCGTCGGTCGCCGAGTCGGCCCACGCGGTGTTGTCGTTGTGCGTGAGCGTCATGTAGCGCACGCCCAGGGTGTGCAGCGCGCGCAGCGTGGCGAGGGAGTTGTTGATGGAGTGGCCGCCCTCGGCGCCCTTGAGCGAGGCGATCCGGCCCTGGCGGCGCGCGGCCTCCATGTCGTCCGCCGTCAGGGCGGGGGCCAGCTCGGCCGCGTACCGCACGAGGAGCTGGTCGACGACGTCGATCTGCTCCAGCGTGGCGCTCACCGCGTCGTCCCCGGTCAGCTCGGTGGAGACGTACACCGACCAGAACTGGGCGCCGACGCCGCCCGCCCGCAGCCGGGCGAGGTCGGTGTGGAGCGCGCCGGTCTGGTCGGCGGCGATGTCGAGCCGGTCCAGGTCGTAGCCGGCGTTCTTGCGCAGCGCCCAGGGCAGGTCGTTGTGGCCGTCGACGACGGGGGCGGAGGCGAGGAGCCCGCGCGCCTCGGCGAGCCGCTCGGCCGCGCTCGGGCTCACCCCGGCGCTCACTTCGCGAAGCCGAACGACTCCGAGCCCTCGACCTTGGCGCGCAGCCGCTTGCCCTTGTCGGTCGCCTGGTCGTTCAGCTCCTGCTGGAACTCCCGCATCCGGCCGAGGAGTTCGGCGTCGTGGGCGGCGAGGATCCGGGCCGCGAGCAGGCCCGCGTTGCGCGCGCCGCCGACCGAGACCGTGGCCACCGGCACCCCGGCGGGCATCTGCACGATGGAGAGCAGCGAGTCCATGCCGTCGAGGTACTTCAGCGGGACCGGCACGCCGATGACCGGCAGCGGGGTCACCGAGGCGAGCATGCCCGGCAGATGCGCGGCGCCGCCGGCGCCCGCGATGATCGCCTTCAGACCGCGGTCGGCGGCCTGCTCGCCGTACGCGATCATCTCGCGCGGCATGCGGTGGGCGGAGACGACGTCGACCTCGTACGCGATCTCGAACTCGTCCAGGGCCTGGGCGGCGGCCTCCATGACGGGCCAGTCGGAGTCCGAGCCCATGACGATGCCGATGACCGGCGCGGTGGCGGTGCTCATGCTGCTCACTCGGTGATCGTTCCTCGCAGGTAGCCGGCGGCGTGACGGGCGCGCTCCAGCACGTCGTCGAGGTCGTCGCCGTAGGTGTTGACGTGTCCGACCTTGCGGCCGGGCTTCACGTCCTTGCCGTACATGTGGATCTTGAGCTGCGGGTCCCGGGCCATGCAGTGCAGGTACGCGTAGTACATGTCCGGGTAGTCGCCGCCGAGCACGTTGCACATGACCGTCCACGGGGCGCGGGGGCGGGGGTCGCCCAGCGGGAGGTCGAGGACGGCGCGGACGTGGTTGGCGAACTGCGAGGTGATCGCGCCGTCCTGGGTCCAGTGGCCGGAGTTGTGCGGGCGCATGGCCAGCTCGTTGACGAGGATCCGGCCGTCGCGCGTCTCGAACAGCTCCACGGCCAGGTGGCCGACGACGTCCAGCTCCTTGGCGATGCGAAGGGCCAGCTCCTGGGCCTGGCCCGCCAGCTCGGCCGACAGGTTCGGCGCGGGTGCGATCACGGTGTCGCAGACCCCGTCGACCTGCTGGGACTCGACGACCGGGTAGGCGACGGCCTGGCCGTGCGGGGAGCGGACGATGTTCGCGGCGAGCTCGCGCGTGAAGTCGACCTTCTCCTCGGCGAGGACCCGGACACCCGCCCGGAACGGGTCGTGGGCGTCCTCCTCGCTCCGGACGAACCAGACGCCCTTGCCGTCGTAACCGCCGCTCACGGTCTTGAGGATGATCGGGAAGCCGCCCACCTCCGCCGCGAAGGCCGCCGCGTCCGCCGGATCGGCGACGATGCGGTGGCGGGGGCTGGGCGCGCCGATCTCGTCGAGCTTGGCGCGCATCACCCCCTTGTCCTGGGCGTGCACCAGCGCGGCGAGCCCGGGACGGACGACGACGCCGTCCTCCTCAAGGGCGCGCAGATGACCGGCGGGGACGTGTTCGTGATCGAAGGTGATCACGTCACAGCCGCGCGCGAAGTCACGGAGCGTAGTCAGGTCGCGATAGTCGCCGATGACGACCTCGCTCACCACCTGCGCCGCCGAATCCTGCGGGGTGTCACTGAGCAGCTTGAACTTGATGCCGAGGGGGATGCCCGCCTCGTGGGTCATTCGGGCGAGCTGACCGCCACCGACCATGCCGACTACCGGGAACGTCACCCTCTTAGGGTATCCGCACCATGCGGGAAGCCTCGTCCGCCTGTGGTTTACGACAGCCGAGCCGGATTTTCCGATGTTTGCAATGTCCTCGGGCGGGTCACAGGTGGGCTGGTTAGCATGGCTGGGTTGACGAATCCGAACAGACGGGGCTGGACCATCACCATGAGTGAACAAAGCGCACTGCGTGTGCGGCTTGACCGGCTCACGCGTGAGTTCGCCAAGTTCGGCGCGGTCGGCGGCCTCGGCCTGTTGGTGGACCTCGGGGTCTTCAACCTGGTCCGCCACCTGACGGACCTGCAGGTGGTCCGGGCGAGTGTCATCGCCACGGTCGTCGCGATCGGCTTCAACTACCTGGGCTTCCGGTACTTCACCTACCGGGACCGCGACAAGAGCCAGCGGACGAAGGAGCTGACGCTCTTCCTGGTGTTCAGCGCGGCCGGGCTCGTCATCCAGAACGGGATCCTGTACGCGGCGACGTACGGCTTCGGCTGGGACACCCCGCTGCAGAGCAACGTCTTCAAGTTCCTCGGGATCGGCGTCGCGACCCTGTTCCGCTTCTGGTCGTACCGCACGTGGGTGTTCCGTACGCTGCCGGCCCGGGAGGCCGTGCAGACCGCCGAATCGTTCCTGGAGCAGACCCCGAAGCAGGGCGGCCGGAAGCAGCCGGACCGAGTGCGCTAGACGCGTTTCCACGGCGCTCAGGCGGCGCTCAGGCGGCGCTCAGCGGACCGGGCGCTCCCGTTCCTCGTCCTTGCGGCTCCTGACCTCGCGGCTCAGGAAGAGCGCGAAGACCGGCGGGTGCTGCTGGAGCAGCTCCAGGCGTCCGCCGTCCGCCTCCGCGAGGTCCCGGGCGACCGCGAGGCCGATGCCCGTGGAGCTGCGTCCGCTGACCGCCCGCTCGAAGATCCGCGCACCCAGGTCGGCGGGGACGCCGGGGCCCTCGTCGGTGACCTCGATCACGGACTGGTTGCCGGTGACCCGGGTGCGCAGGGCGACGGTGCCGCCGCCGTGCATGAGGGAGTTCTCGATCAGCGCGGCGAGCACCTGGGCCACGGCCCCGGGCGTCCCGACCGCGCGCATGCCCTGCTTGCCGGAATGGACGATGGCGCGGCCCCCGCTGCGGTAGGCCGGGCGCCACTCCTCGATCTGCTGCTTGATGACCTCGTCGAGGTCGAAGGCGAGCGCGGAGCCCGTGCGGGGGTCGCGGGAGTTCGTGAGCAGCCGCTCCACCACGTCGGTGAGCCGCTCGACCTGGGTGAGCGCGATCGTCGCCTCCTCCTTGACCGTGTCGAGGTCGTCGGCGACGGAGACCTCCTCCAGGCGCATGGAGAGCGCCGTGAGGGGCGTACGGAGCTGGTGCGAGGCGTCGGCGGCGAGCCGGCGCTCGGCGGTGAGCATCCGGCCGATCCTCTCGGCGGAGGCGTCCAGGACGTCGGCGACCCGGTCGAGCTCCGGCACGCCGTACCGCTTGTGGCGGGGGCGCGGGTCGCCGGAGCCGAGGCGTTCGGCGGTCTCGGCGAGGTCGGTCAGCGGGGAGGTCAGCTTGTTCGCCTGCCGTACGGCGAGCAGGACGGCGGCCACGACGGCGAGCAGGGCCACGGCCCCGATGATCAGCAGGGTGCGGCCGACCTCGCTGGTGATCGTGGAGCGGGATTCCTCGACGGTCACGGTCTCGCCGCGCTCGCCCTCGGCCTTGCCGCGGATGACGCTGCCCTCGGGGCGCTCGCCGATCTCGATGGGGGCGCGGCCGGGGATCTCGATGAGGGCGTACCGCTTGGCGCCGCTCTGCTCGGCGAGGATGTCGGGGTTGACGGGCTCCCCGCCGATGAGCCGGCTGTCGACGATGGAGACCAGCCGGACGGCCTCGGAGTCCACGCTCTCCTGGGCGCTGGAGGAGATCGTGCGCGTCTCGACGATGACGAGCGAGACGCCGAAGACGGCGATGACGACAAGGACCACGGCGAGCGTGGAGTTGATCAGACGGCGGCGCAACTGTCCCTCCGGGGGAGGCCGGCGCGGCGGTTTCCCGCCGCGTCAGCTCTTCTCGAAGCGGAAGCCGACGCCGCGGACCGTCGCGATGTACCGCGGGTTCGCCGCGTCGTCGCCCAGCTTCTTCCGCAGCCACGAGATGTGCATGTCGAGCGTCTTCGTCGAGGACCACCAGGTGGTGTCCCAGACCTCCCGCATCAGCTGGTCGCGGGTGACGACCCGGCCCGCGTCGCGGACCAGGACCCGCAGGAGGTCGAACTCCTTCGCCGTGAGCTGGAGCTCCTCGTCGCCCATCCAGGCGCGGTGCGACTCGACGTCGATCCGCACGCCGTGCGTCGCGGGGGCGACGGCCGGCTCGGTGGCGCCGCGCCGGAGCAGGGCCCGGACCCGGGCCAGGAGTTCGGCGAGCCGGAAGGGCTTCGTCACGTAGTCGTCGGCGCCCGCGTCGAGCCCGACCACCGTGTCGACCTCGTCGGCGCGGGCGGTCAGGACCAGGATCGGGACCGTGTGCCCCTCGGAGCGCAGCCGCCTCGCGACCTCCAGGCCGTCCATGCCCGGCAGTCCGAGGTCGAGCACCACGAGGTCGACGCCGCCCTGGAGTCCGGCGTCGAGGGCGGTCGGTCCGTCCTCGCGCACCTCGACCTCGTATCCCTCTCTGCGCAGCGCGCGGGCCAGTGGCTCCGAGATGGATGCGTCGTCCTCGGCGAGCAGTACACGGGTCATGGGGTGATGGTAGTCCGCGCCGCTCATGCCCCGGGGCATGATCCACAGGCTTGCCCCGTACCCTGGGGATCAGGGTGGCCATCCTGCTCATGACCTTGGAATGACTCCCGTTGGTTCCTATGTCACCTGTGATCCATCTCTCAAGTCCTTCCAATTCAGTCACTGTCGTGTCGTAAGGTGGCGAGACGTCTGTAGCGGTAAACGGGGACCTTTGGAGTGCTAATCGCGCCAAAGGTCTCTTCTCTGCGCAAGGTCGGCATCGCCAATCTTGAGGACAGTGAATGACCTGTGGGCCGGGTTCCGGGACGCGATGACGCGGACCGGGGCGTGGATCCCGGCGGAGTGCGACCGCTCACCGCCGGTGCCGGCCTCCCCCACCGGGCGCACCACGCTCACAAAGCGCGCGTCCCGACAGAGCAAGGATCGACATGGCGTCCAGCCTGACGACGGCTTCGACCGGAACCCCTGGTTCCGGGAAGACGTTCCTCGGCCACCCCCGCGGCCTGGCCACCCTCTTCTTCACCGAGATGTGGGAGCGCTTCTCCTACTACGGCATGAGGGCCCTCCTCGTCCTGTACCTGGTCTCCGGAGGCGCGGACGCCGCGACCGGCAGCCAGGGCGGCGGCCTCGCGATGACGGCGGCCACGGCGACGGCGATCTACTCCGTCTACGTCTCGATGGTCTACCTGATGGCCATGCCGGGCGGCTGGTTCGGCGACCGCGTCTGGGGCGCCCGCAAGACCGTCACGATCGCCGGTTTCGTGATCATGGCCGGTCACGCCTCGCTGGCCATCCCCGGCCAGGCGATGTTCTTCGTCGGCCTGGCGCTCGTCGCCGTCGGCTCCGGTCTGCTGAAGGCCAACATCTCCACGATGGTCGGCCACCTCTACAACGGCCCGGACGACCCGCGCCGGGACGGTGGCTTCACGCTCTTCTACATCGGCATCAACCTCGGTGCGTTCGTCGCCCCGTTCGCCGTCGGCACCCTCGGCGAGAAGGTCAACTGGCACCTGGGCTTCGCCCTCGCCGCGGTCGGCATGGGCCTGGGCCTCGCCTGCTTCCTGGCCGTCACCAAGAGCCTGAGCCCGAAGAGCAGCGTCGTCCCGAACCCGCTCTCCGCCGAGGAGCGCAAGAGCATCCTGGTCAAGGTCTGCGTGGCCGTCGCCGCGATCGCCGTCTTCTACGGCGCCGTCGTCGCGATGGGCATGTACACCCTGAACTGGGCCCTCGTGCCGATCACCCTCGCGGGTCTGATCATCCCGGTCGCCGTCCTGGTCCGCATCAAGCGGGACAAGGACCTCGACAAGACCGAGCAGTCGAAGATGAACGGCTACATCTGGTTCTTCGTCGCCGCCGCCGTCTTCTGGATGATCTACGACCAGGGTGGCTCGACGCTGGCGCTCTTCGCGGACAGCAAGACCTCGGACTCGCTGCTCGGCTTCAGCTTCCCGGCCACCTGGTTCCAGTCGCTGAACCCGCTCTTCGTGATGGCGCTCGCCCCGGTCTTCGCGTGGCTGTGGCTCTGGCTGGCCCGCAAGAACCAGGAGCCGAACACCATCGTGAAGTTCGCGATGGGTCTGGTCCTGGTCGGCGCGTCGTTCTTCGTCTTCGTCGTCCCGATGGGCATGGCCGGCGACGGCACCAAGGTCTCCCCGATGTGGCTCGTCTCGATCTACATGATCCAGACCATCGGTGAGCTCTGCCTCTCCCCGGTCGGCCTGTCGGTCACCACGAAGATGGCGCCGCAGAAGTACGCCTCCCAGATGATGGGTGTCTGGTTCCTCGCCGTCACCGCCGGTGACTGCACCACGGGTCTGCTCTCGCTCGCGGGCGTGGACCTCAACGGGACAGGGATCATCGGTATGCAGGCGGCGCTCGCCGTCCTCGCGGGCTTCGCGGTCTTCATGTACCGCAAGAAGGTCCAGGGGATGATGGGCAGCGTCCACTGACGCACCCCCTCCGTACAGGTCCGAGGGCCGCCGCACCGGTTTCGGTGCGGCGGCCCTCGGTCTTTTCCGTGTGCGGGACGTCAGCGCCGCAGCCGCGCCCACGGGGTGAACGTGAACACCGCGCCGCCGAGCAGGATCACCGTGCCGGCGACCAGGGCGAGCGCGCGCAGGGCGCCGTCGTCCTCGGCACCGGTCTCGGCGAGCCCGCCGCCCGAACCGGCGGAACCCGAACCGGAACCGGAGCCGCCGCCGGCCGCCGCGTCACCGCCGCCCGCCGCGCCGCCCTCGACCTTGGAGGTGTCGAGTTCGAGGGAGGCCTGGACCGAGCCCTTGACCTGGCACGGGATCACGATCGGCGAGCCGCCGAGCGAGACGTTGATGGTCAGCGTGCCGGGGCTGAGCGTCGACTTGCCGTTCGCGCCCGGCTTGTACGTGCCCTTCATGTCCGGCAGGTCGACCGGCTTGCCCTGCTCCAGCGGAGCCGCGTTGGCCGGGCCCTCGACCTTGACCGTGCCGCTGTCCGCGCCGCCGAGCTTGACCGCCATCGACGGCTTGAGCGCGCCCGCGGGCAGCGGGGCCGGGCTGTCCATGACGCCCTTGGCGGTCTTGACCGTCAGCTCGTAGTTCCCGCCGCTCTTCTTGGCGTTGATGGTGACCTTGGAGGTGATGTTCGCCGGTCCCGGCGACTGGCAGGAGAACTGGACGGCGACCTCCTTGCCCGCGAAGTCGGTCTGCCCGCCCCCGCCACCGGACGTACCCCCCGAGGTGGTGCCGCCGGAGGCAGTGGTGCCTCCGGAGGTGGTGCCGCCGGAGGCAGTGGTGCCGCCGGAGCTGGTCGTGCCGCCCGACGTCGTCGTACCGCCGGAGGTCGTCGTACCGCCGCCCTCCGTCACCTTGATCGTCGCGCCGACCGGCACCGCCTCCTTCGGCGAGCACTTCGTGTCCGTCGACAGCGGCTTCGAGACGTTGATGTTGTACTTGTCCGGCGTCAGCGTGATCTCGCCGGCCTTGTCCAGCTTCAGCTTGCCCTTCATGTCCGGCAGCTTCATCGGGCTGTTCTTGGGGATCGGCGGGTTCGAGCGCGGCCCCTCCATGGCGAGCGTGCCGCTCCCCGCGCCGCCGATCTTGATCGTGCCGGTCGGCTTGACCGTGTCCTTCTCCAGGTCGAGGACGTCGGGGTTCTTGGACGCGGCCTCGACCGTCTTCCAGACGACCTCGACCTCGTCGCCGACCTTCGCCTCCGCCGGTGCGGTGATCTCCACCTTCGTGGTGCCCTGCACCGGTGGAAGACCGGAGATGGACGGCGGAATGCACTCGGTCTTGTACGAGACCTCGGCCGCCTGCGCGGGGCTGGCGGCCAGCAGGATCCCCGCGCCGCCGAGCATCAGCGCGACTCCCGCCGCGCTCATCCTCCGTTGCGTGCTCACTGATGTCCCTTCGTCGTCGGGCTGATCTCTGACGGTGCGGACGGTGCGGAGTCCGGGGTGAACCACGGCAGGACCGTGGTGGCTGTGGTTTCGTCCCGCTCGGGCGCGGGCCGGGGTTCGGGGGTACGTACGAGGGCACGGCGCCGGCGGCGGCCGCCCGAGCGGGAACCGGCGGCACGGGACCCGGCCGAGCGGGAACCGGCCGAGCGGGACCCGGCGGCGCCCGGGCGCACCCGGTCCACGACCGCCATCCCGATCCGGAAGAGGGCCGCCGGGACGACCACGGCGAGCAGCAGCCAGAAGAGCGTCACGCCCCAGGGCCGGCCGACCCCCCACGGCTGGTCGACCAGGACCTTCCCGGCGTACTTCACCGAGACCTCGTAGTCGCCGTGCGCGCCCGCCGACAGCTCGACGGGCAGCTTGATCTGGGCCTTCTTGCCGGGCTGGACGGTGCCGCGCCACTGCCGTTCCTCGTACTGCGGCGAGAAGACGCCGTGGCTGGTGCCGACCTGGAAGACCGGGTCCTTCACGGGGGTCTGGCCGAGGTTGCCGACGGTGAAGACGACCTCGCGGCGGGCGGGCGCCCCGAACCAGACGAGGACACCGCTGGAGCCTTCGAGGCGTACGGAGGCGAGGACGGCGAGCCGTCCGGTGCCGGTGGCCTCGGGCAGCGGGGCGGTCGGATGACCGGCGACCGTGAACGCCACGTCCACGACGTCCTGTTGGCCGGTGACCCCGGCCACGTGCACCACGCACGGGCAGGGCTTGGGCGGCTCGGCGACCGGCATCTTCTGGCTGAAGGAGCCCTTGGCGTCGACGGTGGCCGCCCGGCCCTGGGTGTTGGCGCAGGAGTTGGTGCCGCCGACGACGCCCTTGCCCGGCTCGCCCTGGCCGCAGATCAGCAGCATGAGCAGCGCGCCCGGCTTCCAGCCGGCGCCGCTCACGGTGATCTCGCCGCCCTTGCCGCCCTCGGTCTGCGACAGCGCGACGGTCGGCCCGGACTCGCGGGCCTGGGGTTGGGCTTGGGGTCGGGCCTGGGCCTGAGCCTGCGCTTGGGCTTGGGCCTCGGCCTGGGCCACGGTCGGCAGCAGGGCGAGGAGCAGGGCGGCGAGGACCGCCCCGGCGAGCGCGCCCGCGCGCCGTCCCGTACCGCTCGTTCTCATCGGTCCGCTCCTGCCGTCACGTCGACCAACTGGGCTTGCTCCACCGGGAATCCCTCGTCCTGCGCGGCCGGCTCCGGGGCCGGGACCCGGCGTCTTCGCAGGACGAGGGCGGCCGCGCCCGCCACGGCGAGCAGGGCGCCCGTGCCGGTGACGGCCGCGCCCGTCGACACGAAGACCCGCTCGGCGCGGGCCTCGGCCGGCGTCGCGCCGGGGGCGGTCGCACGGAGGTGGACGGTGACCGAGTCGAGCGCGGGCGGGTCGGGCCAGGCTTCGGCGCGGGTGGCGCGCTCGCCGGGGCGGAGGGTGAGCGGCAGGGCACGGGCCGGGCGGTCGAGGACCGTGCCGAGGACGCCGTCGGCGCGCACGGCCAGGCTCGGCGCGAGGACCGTGCTGCCCCGGTTGACCACGGTGTAGCGCAGGGTCCCTGAGGCGTCGAGCGTGACGTCCTCGACGGTGAGCGCGGCCAGGCTCGGCCCGCTGACCCGCAGGTGCACCGGCACCCGCACCTCGCGCCCGTCGGCCGACACGGTCACCGTGCCCCGATGGTCGCCGGGCGCGGTGCCGGAGGTCACGGTGACCGCGAACGGCACGTCGGCCCTGGTCCGCGCCGGTACGGTCACCGTCCGCGCGGCGAAGGCGAGCGGGGTTCCCTGCCCGCTGAGCCGCACGGTGAGCGGTCGCGTGCCCGGGTTGCTGACCGAGAGGGTGTCCTGAAGGACGCTGCCCGCCGCGCCTTCGAGGTAGACGTACGGCCGCTGCTGGGTCGCCCCGGCCGCGCCCGCCGTCCACCCGGAGGCCGGTGTGGGCGCGGGCGCCGCCGCCACCGCTCCGAGCAGCGCGGTGACGGCGGTCGCGGTCCCGGCCCACGCCGTCCGCATCAGCGAGCCGTGCGCCGGGTGAGCCAGAGCACTCCGGCCGCGCCGGTGAGGAGCACCGTGCCACCGAGCGTGCCGAGCGCCGTCGCGGAGTCGAGCGGTCCGGTCTTGGGCAGTTCGCCGCCGCTAGGGGACTCGCCCCCGCCGGAGTCGGACGCCCCTCCGCCGGAGTCGGCGGAGCCGCCGGCGGCCGTGACGTCCAGTTCGAGCGCGGGCGCCGGGTTGTTCTTGGGTGTGCAGACGGCCGCGTCCATACCGAGCGCGTGGACGGTGAGCAGGCCGGCCGTGAACGTGACCTTGCCGCTCTTCTTCGGCGTGTACGTGCCCGTCAACTGCCCGATCTTGATGGGGGTGTTGGGCGGGATCGCCTCGGTGTTCGGCGTCCCCTTGACCTTGAGCGTGCCCGAGTCGGCGCCGCCGAGCTTCAGCTCGGCGCGCGGGGTCATGACGCCCTTGGGCAGTTCGATCGGACTGTCGGAGACGCCCTTCTCGAAGGACATGGTGATCGTGTAGCCGGAGCCGTTCTTCTCGGCCTTGATGTCGACGGGCGAGACGGCGCTCTTCGGGCCGATCTTCGTCTCGCAGGCGTAGTTCACGTCGACGACGGTGGCGTGCGCGGCGGGGGCCGAGGCCAGCACAGCCGAGCCGGCCGCCGCCGCTGCCGCTGCCAGCGCGAACGCTGTTCTCCTTCGGTACGGCACGATCCAAGCACCCCTCACCGCGAAGTTACTGACGGCACATCAGATTGCGCGTCAAGGTACGCCTGGGGCCTTGCGGAGGGAAGACAAAAGGAGGACCGAAAGTGGGCCCGGTCACACCGACCGCGATCACGCGGGTACGAGGAGCCGAGGACATGAGGAGCCGAGGACCTGAGGACCTGAGGAGCCGAGGATCAGGCGGGGGCGGCCAGTTCCGCCCAGACGGTCTTGCCGGGGGTGCCCGCCGCGCGCGCGATGCCCCAGTCGAGGCAGAGCCGCTGGACGATGAACATGCCGTGCCCGCCGGGCCGCGCGGCGCGGTGCGGGGTGCGCGGTGCGGGCTGTCCCGCGCCCAGGTCGGTGACCTCGAGGCGCAGCACCTTGGCCCGGCGCAGCACGCGCAGCGTCTCGGGGCCTTCGGCGTGCAGGCAGGCGTTGGTCACCAGCTCGGAGACGACGAGCAGGACGTCCTCTGCGGCCGCCCTCGCGTCGGCGGTCGCGGCCGGCAGCCAGCCCCAGTCGTAGAGCACGGTCCGGGTGAAGTCGCGGGCGAGCGGAACGGTCCCGCTGGTGGCGCCGAGCGCGAGCGTGCGTACATCGAGAACGGCGTCCTCCACGACGGGACCCACCGACTCCTCGACCTCCCTGCCACCGGCAGCAGTGTCCATCAGCGTTTCACCTCACCGAATCCACCAGAAAGATTCACCAGACAACGGACGAAACCGGGGCTCTCCTGCCCGGTCATCTCCCGACGACACCCGCCGCGCGCTAGTCGGGCAGCGCCGCCGCGAGCGATTCGTGCACGGTGAAGACGGCGTCCGCACCGGTGATCTCGAAGACCCTGGCCACCACCGGCCGCATCCCCGCCAGATGGACCCCGCCGCCTGCGGCGTCGGCCTTCAGCCGGGCCCCGAGGAGCACGTTGAGACCGGTGGAGTCGCAGAAGTCGAGTCGTGAGCAGTCGACGACGAGCCGTGACCGGCCCGCTTCGAGCGCGCGATCGAGTGGCGCACGCAACACTTCGGCCGTGTGGTGATCGAGCTCACCCACAGGAGTGAGGACCTCGCTCGCCCCCACGGTGCGGACCTCGACCCGCAGCCGTCCTGGCTGCGCGCTGCCGATGTGCTGGCGGTCCATGCCCGTGCCTCTTCTCGCTCTCGCGGATGCCGGATGACGTGCCTCGAACCATACAAGCGCGACGTCAAGGCGTGCACCCCAACACCACAACACAACCCCACAAATCGGACAATTGACACTTGCAACTTTGCGCGAAGACCGGGTAGGGCTAGTAGGGAACGTTCTCGACCACCGGCTTGGAGGCGCCGCAAACCGCAGCAGGAAGACACGATGGAGGAGACCATGTCACCCCGGCTCGACGCCCCGCGTACCCACGACGCGCCGTCGGCAGAAGCACCTCAGCCCCTCACCGACACCCCCACCCCCACGCGATTCACCGCTCAACTCCCCACCCCCGAAGACTTCCACGGGATCGCCGAGATCGACGAGATCTCCGAGATCGGTCCCTTCGACCAGGTCGATCCGCTGGACGCGCGGGCGCTCTCGAAGACGCTCTTCGCCCGGCTCGACGCCCTCGAAGAGGGCACACACGAGTACGCGTACGTCCGCAACACCCTGGTCGAACTGAACCTGGCCCTGGTCAAGTTCGCCGCTTCCCGGTTCCGCTCCCGCAGCGAGCCGATGGAGGACATCATCCAGGTCGGCACGATCGGCCTCATCAAGGCCATCGACCGCTTCGACCTGGCCCGTGGCGTGGAGTTCCCCACCTTCGCGATGCCGACCATCGTCGGCGAGATCAAGCGCTTCTTCCGCGACACCTCGTGGTCGGTGCGTGTCCCGCGCAGGCTCCAGGAACTCCGCCTCGACCTGGCCAAGGCGGGTGACGAGCTGTCCCAGCGGCTCGACCGCACCCCCACGGTCGGCGAACTCGCCGAGGAGCTCGACCTGAGCCGCGACGAGGTCGTCGAGGGCATGGCAGCGAGCAACGCGTACACCGCGAGCTCGCTGGACGCCCAGCCCGAGGAGGACGACGGTGAGGGCGCGCTCACCGACCGCATCGGCTACGAGGACCACGGCCTGGAGGGCATCGAGTACATCGAGTCGCTCAAGCCGATGATCGCCTCGCTGCCGCCCCGTGACCGGCGGATCCTCTCCCTGCGGTTCGTCGCCGGCATGACCCAGTCGGAGATCGGCGAGGAGTTGGGCATCTCCCAGATGCACGTCTCCCGTCTCCTCTCGCGGACGCTGACACGGCTGCGCCAGGGGCTGACCCTGGAGGAGTGACCTCCTCGGGAGACGGCTCTCCCCGAGGCTCCCCGAGCCGACCCCGGCGCTCCGGCGCACCCCCGCGCCCCGCGCTCCGGCGCACCCCCGTTCCGGGCACCCCAAGTGACCTGTGGAAAGGGCCTGTTCTTCACCGGACAGGCCCTTCCGCGTTATTGACGGGTCGCCCGGAATGGGACACATTGGGCCGGGGTTCAGGGGGGAATCGCATGGTTTCTGCGTACGCGGAACTGGAAGAGCGCATGCGCGGCCGGCTCGGGGGCAGAGAGTGCCTCCACGTGCCGTCGTGCCGCTTCGGTCTCTATCTCGCGCTGCGCCACTGGTGCGCGCCCGGCGGCCGGGTCCTGATGTCGCCGGTCAACGACGACGTCATCTTCTTCGTGGTCCTCGCCGCGGGGCTCCGCCCGGTGCAGGCGCCGCTGAACCCGCTCGACGGGTCGATCGACATCGCCGCCGTACCGGACTCCGTCTGGCGCGGCCTTTCCGCCGTACTGACCACCAATCTGTACGGCAACCCCGACCCGGCTCCCGAACTGCGGGCCCGCTGCGACGCCTTGGGCATCCCGCTCCTGGAGGACGCGGCCCACGCGATCGGCTCTCGGGTCGGCGGGCGCCCGGTCGGCACATGGGGCGAGGCTTCCGTGTTCAGCCTCTCCAAGCACACAGGGGCGAAGACCGGCGGCTTCCTGACGATCGCGGACCCGGGCTTGCGGACCGAACTTGCCGCCGCACGGGACGAGTTGCTGCACCCAGCCCGTACGACGTCCGAACTGGCCTATCTCGTACGGCCGTACGCCGAGGCCACCGTCCGCGCACTGCGCCTGGTGAAGGCCGCGCACGCCACGCTGCGGCTGCTGGGGATGGAGGAGCGCGAGGAGATCCGGATGCCGCTGCGAGCGGACGAGTTGAAGCAGGCGCTCGCCGCCGCGCCGGGGCTCACGCCCTTCCACTCCTGGATCCGCGTGGACATGCACGACTACCGCCTCGGCGCGGGCCCGGCCAGGCTGCGCCGTACGGACCGGCTGCTGGCCGGCCTGGACACCACGCTCGCCGTCCACCGGGCCGGTACGGAGCGCCTGGCGGCGAGCGAGTGGGGCACCTGCTCCGAACGGGCCGGGATCCAGCCGCTGTTCCGGGTCCCGCTGCTCGTCGACGACCGGGACGCGGCGATCGCCGCGCTCGCCCGGCGCCGGATCGTCACGGGCTACCTCTACGATCCGCCGCTCGACACGTACGCGGGCGAACTCTTCACCGACCCCTCGCCCGCGCCGGGACCCGCGGCCTGGTTCGCCCGGCACGCCCTGCCGGTGGATCCCCGGCGGGCGACCGAGGTGATCGGAGCCCTGGACGCGGCGGGCGTCAGGCCGGTGCAGTACGACGGCGACGGCGACCGTGGCTGACGCCGTCCGGCTGCACGCGCCGGACGGGGAGGCCCGGGAGCGCGGGAAGGGGACGCCGGATCCGCCGCCCGGCGCACCCGGCTCGCCCAGTGGACCCGGCTCGCCCGGCTCCGAGGAGGCAGGCGGGTCAGGCGGGTCCGGCGGGGACTCGATGTTCCGGAACGCCTACGCCCTCATGCTGTCCACGGGCGTCTCGGCCGCACTCGGGCTCGGCTTCTGGCTGGTCGCCGCCCGCTACTACTCGGAGGAGGCCGTCGGACAGGGCTCCGCCGCGATCGCCGCGCAGCGGCTGCTCGCCTCCATCACCGCGACGACGATGATCGGCGCCGTCGTGCGGTACGTCCCCCGGGCCGGCCGCGCCACCGGCCCGCTGGTCGGCCGGATCTACCTGGTCAGCTCCGTCGTCGTGGCCCTGGCCTGCGGGGGCTTCCTGCTCACCCTCGACTGGTGGGGGCCGTCGTACGCGCCGCTCGGCTCGCTCTCCGCCGGGCTGTTCTTCACCGCGTCCTGTGTCGGCTGGGCACTCCTGACGCTCCAGGACGGCGTGCTCACCGGGCTCAGGCGCGCCTTCTGGGTGCCGATCGGCAACGCGGGCTTCTCCATCGGCAAGCTCCTCCTGCTCGCCGCCTTCGCCACGACCATGCCGGTCCTCGGCGTCTTCGTGTCCTGGTCGGCGGCGATCGCGCTGTCCGTCGTACCGCTCGGCTGGCTCGTCTTCCGCCGGCTCATCCCCCGGCAGGCGCGCGCCGACCGGGACCGCGAGCCGCCCACCACGCGGGAGATCGGCCGCTTCATGGCCGGGGACTCGGTCGGCGCGCTGTTCAGCCTGGCCATGATCAACCTGCTGCCGGTGATGGTCGCCGTCCGCTTCGACGCGGCGCACAACGCGTTCTTCTACACGGCGTACACCGTGGGCGGCACGATGGAGTTCATGGCCATCAACATGGCCTCCTCGCTCACCGCGCACGCCTCCCACAGCCCGGAGTCGCTCGCCGAGGGCGTGCGCGGGGCGCTGCGCCGGATGGCGCTGCTGCTGGTCCCCGTGGTCCTCGTGCTCGTCGTCTTCGCGCCGTACATCCTCGCGCCGTTCGGCCCGGACTACGCCGATCACGGCACGACGGTGCTGCGTCTCCTCGCCGCGGCGGCGCTGCCGCGGGTGGCCGTCGAGCTGTACATCGGGGTGTTGCGGGTCCAGGGGCGTACGGGCGCGCTCGCGGTGCTCCAGGGCGCGATGTGCGTGCTCGTCCTGGGCGGCGCGGCCCTGCTCCTCGGCCCGGTCGGGATCTCGGGGGCCGGGCTCGCGATGCTCGGCTCGATGACGCTGATGGCGGCGGCCTCGGCGCCCGGCCTGCGGGCGGCCCTGAAGGGCGGCCGCGCGGAGACCGAGTACGGCACGAGCTGGGCGCGACGGGCGGCCGAGCAGGAGTGGGCGCCGCGGGAGGCGTCCACGCTGGGCCTGCCGGTGTACGTACCGCGCCCGGCGAGTGCCGTCCCGGACGACGGCGGCCGGGAGGACCGGCCCGGGACGGTGCTGTGGCTGCTGCTCGGCCTCGCGACCGCGCTCTTCTGGCTGCCGCTCGCGCACACGGACGCGGTCGACGCGGACCGCCTCTCGGGCACGGAGCTGATCGCGGCGCTCCCGCCGGTCACCCTCGGGGCCGGCCTGCTGCTGGTCGCCCTGCACGCCGCGGCGGTCGCCCGCCGCCGGGTGCGGCGCCTCTACGCCGCGACGGTCCTGGCCACCACGTTCCTGGCCCTCCACATCGCGCCACCCCTCCTGGGCCTCCGCCCGGAGGAGGCGGCCGGCCCGGGCGCGGCCCTGGCCCCCGCCTTCGTCCCCACGGACGCCCTGCCGGCCCTCCCGATCGCCCTCCAGGCCCTGTGCCTGACCCTCGCGACGATCCTCCTCCGCACCCTCGGCACGAGCGTCCGCGTCACCGCGTGCGCGGTCTGGATCCTGGTCTGGGCAGGCTGGGCAGCCCAACACCCCTTCGCCGACGCCCCCCTCCCCATCCTCCTCGCCCTGTGCGGCGCCACGATGACGGCCCTGGCGGTCCGGGGGTTGCGGAGCGGAAGGCGTCCGGGCGGCGGGTGACGCTCAGAGGACCTTGCGCAGGACTACGACCCAGTGCTCGCTCTCCTGGTCGTTCACGCGGTCGAACGCCCATGTCTCGTCCCGCACGGGGAAGGTGTCGCCCACGTGCAGCGTGTACCTGTGCTCCTCCTCGGCCACGAGCCCGAGCCGGAGCGTGAGCGGCCCACCGGGCGGGGTGTGGAGGTGGATCACAGCAAACCGGGCCCCATCCGAGAAGCCCTGCACTCCGTGACGAAGCCAGACCTCGTCATTGATCACGTTCGTGTCCCATCGTGGTGTATTGGTCTCTGGAGTTGGCCCTGAACTCCCTCGCCGTCAGCGGCTCCGGGTCGAAGGAGTTGTATGGATTGCGCAGGTGGATGCGCCCCCGGTCGTCCACCTCGGTCACCTCGTAGACATGGCCCGCTACCAGGTCCTTGATGAGCGCTGGCGCGTCCTTCTCCTTGTCTCGCGTGCCGATCAGGATCGGGCAGCCGTCCTGCAGCTTCTCCCGGAAGGCGGTGAGGAGCTGGCGGTCCGGGCTCACGCCGTTCATGTCGTACTGCGTGGGGACGTCGTCGCAGTACGCCGGTCTCCCCGTGAGCTGGGTCAGCATCTCGGCACGGTGACTCACCCGGGTGCCGAGGTTGAGCCGTTCGTAGCCGGACAGTTTCCCCTTACTCTCCTCATCCCAGGTCTGGTCGACACCCGCGAAGGCCTTCTCCAGGACCGCCGGCCATGCGGCACCCCCTTCCACCTGCGCGTACACGGGCCTGTCGGGACGGTCGTACGACACCACCAGGTCGGGCGTGACGGTCAGAACGGTAACTGCGCCGGTCGGTTCATAGCGACTCAGGCCGTCGCCGAGGGAGGATCTTTTCGCCTGGTGGAGAGTCACCTCGTAGGAACCGTCCTCGTTCTCCTTGACGCACTCCGTGATCGCCTCCGGGAAATGCTCGGCAACTGCCCCCATCGTGGCGATCACGCCGCAGTCGCCGATCCCTCCCTGCATGGTCTGGTCCCTCCTGGGCTGACCGTCGAACAGCGGTGTGCGCTTTCCGTCGGGGCGCTCCAGGGGCTTGCCGTAGTCGTACAGCTTCACGCCGAACTCCGGAACCTCCATCGCGTTGAAGTCCGGTCGTCCCACGACCGCGTACCGGTCGACGGGCCCCTCCGCCGGTTCGCGGGGCCCGACCAGGGTGTCGCGCAGCTTCGAGAAGGCGTCGCCCAGGAAAGCGCGTTCGGGTGCCGGCTCGTCGTCCGGCTCCCCCGGCTCCTCGGGCTCGACCAGGTCGTCGGGCTGCTCGGGCCCGTCCGGCGCCTGGGGGGCCTCGGGCTCCTCCGGCGCTTCCGGCTCGTCGCCCGCGTCCGGGGCCTTGGATACGGCGTCGGGTAACGGCGCCTTCGTCTCCGCACCGCGCTCGGCCGCGCCCAGCTCGCTCATACCGACCCGCCCCCGTCCCCCTCGGTCAACAGACGCCCATCGTAGTGATCACGTCGGCCGCCAAGGGGCATAGGGCTACCGGGGCGGCACGCCCTGGCGGAAGTAGGGGTCCAGCCCCGCTGACCGGTAACCGTCCAGGGACGGGCCCGAGTTGACCGTCAGGTCGCAGGGCGGGCCGCCGGGGACCGGGCGGTTCCAGTGGACGTAGGCCTTGGCTCGGGGGAGGGTGGGGGCCACGCGGGGGATCTCGGCGTACCAGTCGCGTTGGCGGTCGGGGCGGGTCGGGTCGGGGGCCGTGGCGAACTCCGCCAGCATGATCGGCTTGTTCGCGGAGATGTTCGTGCGCAGCCAGTCGTACGTCGGGCGCTGGCTCTTCTCGAAGTCCAGCCAGTTCGGGGACTTGTGGCACTGGTAGTAGTTGTACTGGTCCATGCCGATCCAGTCGACGTACGCGTCCCCCGGGTACAGCGCCTTCATCGTGTCCGCGTTGCCGAGGTAGCCGGAGACCGTCCAGACCCAGACGACGTTGCGGACGCCGAGGCGCTCGAAGCGGTCGCGGAGGTGGCGGTAGGCGGCCACGTACTCCGCCGGGGTGCCCGCGCCCTCCTTGATGCGCATGTCGGTCTCCTGGTCGAAGGAGAAGAAGACCCGCTTGCCGTACGCCTTCAGGCGGCGGGCCTGCGGGTCGATGATCGAGGTGTCGTACTTCCCCGACGCTATGTTCTTCCAGCCGAGCTGTGTCTCGCTCCAGTTCGCGTGGTGCTTCTCCTTCCAGACCGTGGACTCCCAGGCCAGCATCAGCAGCCGGTCCTCGCCGAGTTCCACCTCGTCCGGGGTGAGGAGTTCGCCGTCCGTCGGGTTCCCCGACATGTCGTGGTAGGTGTAGATGACGTCGAGCTTGCGGCCGATCTTCTTCTCGAAGGCGTACACCGGCCTCGTGAGCGAGCTGTCTGCGTCGTACGGGATGTACGCCCCCCACCACGCCCCGTCGCACGGCAGGACGAGCTTGCGGTCGGGCCGGCAGCGGTCGTCGGAGCCCTGGGTGCTCCAGACGCCCAGCGCGGCGGCCAGCGCGCCGACGGCCGCCAGGGCGATCGCCATCATCGGGGCCCTCCGCGGCGGCGGCGCGGCGTGGCGTCGGTTCATCACGCGCCACCGGGCTTCCGTTTGGCCCGGAAGCGGACGCGCACGCGCGTGCTCTCGCGCTCGACGGCGCCCCGGGTCGCGGCCGGCAGCGGCACGCCGGGCAGGGCGGCGACGACGGTCACGAAGCCTGCGAGCGCCGCGAGGAACGCCGTCGGGGAGAAGGATTCCAGGAGGAAGAGCGCCGTCGCGGCGAGCGTGGCGAGGGACAGGCTCACCGGCGCGGCCAGCGCGAGCGCCTCCAGGCGGGCGCCCGGCCGCAGCCCGCCCGGCTGCGGGTGGAGCAGCGCGAGACCCGGCGCGAGGGCCACGAACGCGAGGACGGGGATCCAGCGCAGCGGCGAGCCGCCCGGCAGCGCGGTGGCGCCGAGCGCGACCCAGCCGGAGAGCGCGAGTCCGATTCTGAGCCGGAGGTGTGCGGGTGCCATGGCGTGCGTACTCCCTCGGGTCATGACGTCGATGCCGGCCGGGGGCGGTACTCCAGGACCAGGCCGTGTTCGTTCTCCTCCACGACGTGGAAGAGCGGCGAGCGCTTGAGGTCCTCCTGGAGCGTGCGGAAGCTGCCCGGCGGCAGATAGCCCTCGCCGATGACCGCCTTCTCCTGCGTCGGCGTGAGGATGACGAACGTCGGACGGCCCTCGGGGATGCCCCGGGCGAGGTACCCCGCGGGGTCCTTCAGCATCTTCAGGTTCTCCGGCACTTCCTGCTCCGTGAAGAACCAGCGCTCGTAGTGGTCGTAGCGGTGGTACGCGCCCGGGAAGGAGCCCGTCGTGGCGAGGATCAGCGCTCCGTCCGGTGCCCGGTCGTAGGCCCGCCGGGTGAGGGCGAGTTCGGCGGGCGGGGCGTAGTGCATGCCCTCCTTGCCGTAGTACGAGGGCAGGAAACCGGCGAGCAGGGCGGTGAGCGCGAGCGGCAGCGCGACGGCGGCGGCGCGACGGGCCACCCGCGCGCCCCGGCCCGCCGCGCCCGCCGCCGGGACGAGCGCCGCGGCGGCGAAGAAGGCCGTGCCGGGCAGCCCGAACAGGTAGACGCGGAAGAGCATTTCGCCGCCGTAGTCGTTGACGGCGAACATCGGGACGGGCGCCGCGGCGGCCAGAAGCAGCGGCAGGGCGCTGCGGACCAGCCGGCGCCGCAGCAGGACCGCCGTGCCGGCGAGCGCGGCGAGCGCGAGGACCATCACGATGTTGGCGGCGCCGACCAGCTCGGGCCCGGGACCGGTCGGCTCACCGGCGTACCCGGCACGGGAGTTGGAGAGCAGGTCGCCCGCCGAGTCCTTCAGCGTGCTCATGGTCTCCAGGAAGAGGACCCGCCCCATGGTGAGGTCCCAGGCCAGCATGATCAGGCCGGTCACGACGAGCAGCCCGATGTTGCGGTAGCGGCGGGTGAGGCAGAGCGCGAAGAGCGTGGCGCACAGCATCACCGGGGTCAGCTGGTGCGAGGCGTTGACGGTCGCGATCAGCGGGGCGACGATCAGCACGGCGGTCGCGCGCTGTCTCGGCGTCGTGGGCGGTGGCACCGCGGCCGCGGCCGGGTCGAGGAGCGTACGGTCGCGCAGCCGGCCGGCCGAACCGGGCCGCACGAAGTGCCGTACGACGACGGCGAAGACCGTCAGATAGAGCAGGTACGCGAAGCCCTGCGGGGACAGATAGTCCTGGCCGACCCAGTTGGCCAGCTGGAAGATCCACACCCCGGTCCACACCAGCCGCCAGTCGTCGCTGAACGTGCGGTAGATCAGCAGGAGGACGGGGAGGGTCAGGACGCCCAGGACCACCGGCGCCCAGTTGATGAACGAGGCCGCCGACTCGACGCCGAAGGCGCGGACGAGCGCCGCGTCGAGCGAGAAGAAGCCGGGCCACTGGTCGTACGCGGACATCCCGCCGGACAGCTCGCGCCGCGGGTGCACCGTGCCCTCGGCGAGCAGCCGGGTGATCACGGCGTCGTGCTTGGACGCCCAGGCGTACCGGACGGAGTCGTACAGGATCGCCGGTGGCGCCTTCAGCGCCACGAGCATGGCGACGCTGTACGCGGCGGGCCACCACGGGGCCGTGCCCGCCCGCCGCAGCGTCACCAGGAAGCCGCAGGTCAGGACGGCGAGGGCGGCGTAGAAGGCGAGCGGGAAGCGGTCGAGGAGCCCGTAGTCGGCGATGTCGCGGAAGCCGATCCGGGGCAGCGCGTACAGCCAGAGGACGGCGGCGACGAGCAGCGGGAGCGCGCTGAGGAGGGCGTGCGGGCCGGGGCGGCCGGGGACGCGCCAGGCGCGCCGGCGGCGCGGCGGGGCGGGGGCGCCGGCGTCCGGCTCCGCCTCTGACCGCCGGGTGTCGGGCGGCGGAGCGGGCACGCCGCCTTCCTCGACCGGCGCGGGCACTCGTTGCTGCACGGTGGCACTCCCCCTACGTACTGCTCGCGGATCTGACCTGTCCTTGCACCTGCTGCTCGGGTCCTTGGGATCAGCCCGCGAACTCGGGTCCCCTGACCAGCGCGCGGGCCCTGCGGTACAGCCGCCAGCCCACCGTCGGCAGCGAGTCCGGGTACGGCGCCGCCTTGGCTCCGCGGCCGTCCATCCAGTCCTCGACGTCGGCGACGGTGTGGCCGCGGCGGACGATGAGCCGGGCGATCCGGTACCGCTCGTCGGTCTCGGAGCTGAGCGCGTGCCGGACGGCGACGGCCGAGTGGTATCCGGCGGCGGCGACGGCCCGGCGCACGGCCGGGCTGTTGTAGCCGTGCGGGTAGGCGAGGTGCCGGACCGGGTGGCCGAGGACGTCCTCCAGGACGGCCCTCGGCTCGCGCAGTTCGCGCCGCAGCTCCTTCGGCGGGAGCGTGTCGAGCTGCGGGTGCGTGGCGGTGTGGGCGCCGACCTCCATCCCGTACTGCTCCAGGCGCGGCGCCTGGCCGAGGGTCATCATCGGCGCGGGCGGCAGCAGACAGGCCCGGCCCGGGCTGATCGCCCCGGTGGTCAGGTACGCGGTGGCGGGCAGTTCGCGGGAGGCGAGCGCCTCCGCGGTCGGTCCTGGCAGGTCGGCGAAGCCGTCGTCGAAGGTGAGGACCACGGGCCGGGGCGGCAGCGGTGCGCGCCGCGCGAGGTGGTCGGCGAGCCGGCCGACGGTGACGGGGGTGCGTCCGCTGTCGACGATCGCGTCGAGCTGGGCCCCGAACTCCTTGGGCGTGACGGTGAATTCGGCGATCCAGGCGGGCGGGTCGTCGCAGACGGCGTGGTAGAGCAGGACCGGGATCCGGGTGTGGGCGGGTGCGCTCATCTCGAACTCCGCTTCTGCAGGCGGGCTTTGGCGTAGCCGAGGGGGCCGTAGAGCATGCCGCGTCGCTCCAGTCGGGAGAGGCTGCGGGGCCAGGGATGGGTGAGGGCGCCGTGCGCGCCCGGAACGTCGTCGCCGCCGGTGTCCCGCCGCGCGGTCATGGACCGGGCGTGCGCGAGGCCGCGCGGCAGGCGGGCGAGGAACGCGGGCAGCAGGGCGGGGCGGCGGACGAGCGTGGCGGTGAGGTACGCGGTGAGTCCCGCGCCGTAGCCGAAGGCCTGGTCACGCAGGTCCTGCGGGCTCTCGCGGTGGTGGTGCCAGACGAGCGCGTCGGCGGTGTAGCGGAGCCGGAAACCGGCGGAGAGGACGGCGACGAAGGCGTACAGGTCGTCCCCGCCGCGGGCCGCCGTGCCCGTGCCGGTGGCCGGGTCGAAGCCTCCCGCCGCCTGCAGGGCCCTGGTACGGAAGGCCATGTTGGCGCCGGAGCCGAAGCTGCCGGCGGTGAACGGGAAGAGCGGTTCGTCGGCGGGCGGGCGCAGCGGGTCGTAGAGCCGGGGCGCGAAGCCCTTGGCGAAGCCGCCGTGGGACTCCAGGAGGATCTGGGCGGGCGTCCGCAGCCGGGCGGGCAGGATGAGGCCGGTGACGCAGCCCAGTCGCGGGTCGGCGGCGAAGGGCGCGGTGAGGGCGGTCAGCCAGTGCGGGTCGGCGACGACGTCGTCGTCGGTGAAGGCGACGATCTCGGCGCGGGCGTGCGCGAGGCCGGTGTTGTGGGCGACGGCGAGCCCGGGGGTGTCCTCGCGGACGTACCGGACGCGGTCGCCGTACTTGCGGGTGACGAGCTCCTCGGTCTCCCGCGTGCGCGGCGCGTTGTCGACGACGAGGATCTCGTGGTCGGGGTGGTCCTGGTCGAGGAGGGAGTCCAGGGCGCGGGCGAGCTGGTCGGCGCGCTCGCGTGTGGCGACGACGACACAGGCCCGGGGTGGAGCGGTGTACGGCTCGGCGGGCGGCAGACCGTGACGGTGCCGGAGGCCGTGCGGGTCGGCGGAGCTGCCGTACGGCTCCCCGCCCCGGGCGGCCAGGAGGTGCTCCCGGGCGAGGGCGGACAGGACCTCGGCGGGATCGTCGCCCTCCCGGACGTGGCCGAGGAGGGTGGCGGCGGGCCTGCCCCTGAGGCGTACGAGGGCGTAGACGTCACCGGGGCCCGGCGGCGGGCCGCCGGGCGCGGGGCGCAGGGAGAGGACGGGTCCTTCGGGCGAGCCGAGGTCGAGGTCGACGACGGTTCGTGGTCGCAAGCGCATGGTTCCCCCGCTGTCGGCTCAGGGCTGTCCGGCGGCGCCGCGCAGGCGGGCGAGCCGGTTGAGGGTGCGGCGGCCGCGCGCGGCGAGCGCGGGCCGGTTGCGTACGAAGCTGTGGGCGCGGCGGGCGGGCTCGCGGCCGAGCCAGTGGATCCCGGCGCGTATCCCGGGCCGGGTCACGGCCCCTTCGTGGACGGTCAGTTCGCCGGTCTTGAGGGCGTCCTTGTACTCGGCGGCGCCGCGGCCGAGGTCGAGCAGGCCGATCCCGGCGGCCGCGGCGGCCTCGGCCATCCGCAGGTGGAGGACGAGACCGGGCGAGTACTTGGCGAACTCGGGGTCGTAGGACGGGAACCAGCAGGAGAGGACGGTGCGGGAGCGCAGCCCGAAGTGGGCGGCGATCGGCCGCTCACCGGCGTACAGCACGGAGAGGACTCCGGAGCAGCCGGGCTCGCGCAGCCTGTGGAGCCGTCGCACCAGGCCGCTGATCCAGTCCTTGGCGAAGCGGTCCCGGCGGCCGGTCCTGCGGTACTGGGCGGACTTCCACTCCATGAGGGTGCGCAGGGCGGCGGGGTCGCGCTCGTCGAAGACGAAGCGCAGCGGCCCGACCTGCCGCCCGAGCCGCCGCTCCTTGGCGAGGGTGGTCTTGAGGAACTTGGGCGAGTGGCCGCGCAGGAACTCCTCGTACGCGGGGTAGCCGTGCCCGACGTCGATGACGGGCGAGGCGAACGCCTCGGGGGCGCTCCCTCGGAGCAGTTCCTGCCCGCGCTCCAGGTTGTCGAACTCCCAGGCGGACAGCCCGCAGAGGCGGAGCAGCGCGCGGGGCGAGGGCGCGAGGCCGGGCCGCAGCACGGCCCCCTGGCAGTCGGACACCCCGAGGCCGACGGCCCGCCCGTGCCCGAACGTCCCCTTCTCGTACGGGAAGAACCCGACGGGTTCCCCGTCCTCCCACCACACGGCGACCCGCACCCGGCGCCGCACGGCGGCGACGGCGAGGGCGAACTCGGGCCCCATGAAGGGGTTCTCGGGTGCGCCGCTCTTGGTCCGCAGCTCCCGCCACGCCTCGATCTCGCGCGGTCCGAGCTCCTCCACCGTCACGACCTGCACGAACCTCGGCCGGCCTGCGTGCTTCCCCTGCACGCGGGCAGCCTGATCACGGACAGCGCTCAACTCTCCGACCCCCCGGTCTTCCCCCCTGAGTCCTGCCGCTACAGGACGGTACCGGTCGAAATCCCTCCGGGACAGGGCTACTCGACCAACCTGTGACCGAGGGGAATTCGTGGTGATCAAGCGACGAATGGGACGTGCTGGTCGGGTGCGCGCACGGCGGCTCGCGCCCCCCGAATCTCAGAGGCGCTCACGCTGCCGTCGCCGCTAGGGTGGCCCGATGACGTCCCTCAGGCAGGTCCAGATCACGTTCGACTGCGCGGAACCGGAACGGGTCGCCCGGTTCTGGTGCGAGGTGCTGGGGTACGTCGTACCTCCGCCGCCCGAGGGCTTCGCCGACTGGGCGGCGTACGACAGCTCGCTGCCGCCGGAGCGGCAGGGCGCGGGGTTCGTCGCCATGGATCCCACGGGGGCCGGACCGCGCCTGTACTTCCAGCGCGTCCCCGAGGGCAAGGTCGTCAAGAACCGCGTGCACCTGGACGTCCGCGTCGCCACCGGCCTCGAGGGCGAGGAGCGCCTCGCCGCCCTGGAGGCGGAGTGCGCCCGTCTGGTCCCACTCGGCGCGGTGCGCGGACAACTCCTGCTCGCCGACGAGTACAACGAGTCGTGCCTCAACATGCAGGACATCGAGGGCAACGAGTTCTGCCTGGACTGAGAAGGCATGGTCTGCGCGTCGCCGATTCCTGGCTCTCGGGGTCGCAGACGGTCAGCCGTACGCTCGGCGATCACGCTCGCGCGCCTCCCGGGATTCCTGGAGCCATGTGAGGGTGTCCAGGACATCGAACTGGTCACCGGACGAAGCCCTGTGCCGCTGCGCCGGGTCTGCTCGGTCGAACTCTCCGGACGCCGTCGCGCAGTACCCGCCCGCGGAACCGACACGGCGGCGCATGACGGCGCGATGGCCCGCCGCCCGGTTCAACCGGTCGAAGTCGTCGACGAGGCACACGACGGGCCCCGGCGTGGCCGCCATGGCCCGGCACAAGGCGCCGAACTGGGGTCGCGCATCCGACAGCGCGTGATCTCCGAGGTCGATCCAGGTACCGGCGATCTCCCAACCCTGCTGCTCCGCGAAGGTGCGGCAGCGAGCGAGTCGGATGTCGAGCGCCGCTGTGATGCTCGTGGCATGACGGTCGTACAGGAAGGCGCGGGTCCGCTCCTCCACGTCTCCTCGGGTCTCCGATTCCGCATCCATGGCGTGCCCCTTCCACTACGCTGTGTCATCGCTCATCGGTGTTGCCACGACGGTACGAAGCACCGGCAAGGGCTTGAAGTGACCACCAGTACGGGTTCATCCGGTCTGGTCGGCACCCGAAGGGGACAACGTGCTGGACAACCCGCAACCAACCCCGACGAGCGGTCAGGGAACGGCTCGGCAGGGGGCCCGATGCACCGTCGCCGGCTCAGTCCTGCGGGTGATGCGGGAGCAGGCGGGGCACACCCAATCCACCTTTGCGGAGACCTTCCAGGTCGCGGTCGACACCGTCGCCGGCTGGGAGTCGGGCCGTCGGCCCCTGACAGCCTTACCCGTCGGCCAAGTGCTCGCCGTCCAGGCTCTCCTCCTCCGCGAGGGCACCCCTCCGGCGCTTCTCCCCATCCTGCAAAGGGCGTTGGAGGCCGATGTCCTGCTGACGCAGTTGATGGCCGGAAAGGTGAGCGTCGCAGGCAATCCGCTGGGCGCCTGGGTGCTCCAACGCGAACTCGTCGAACTGCTCTCCTGGCCCCTGACCGGCGTGCCACCGACTCCGCTGCGTTCGCTGCCGCCCCCTGCCCGCCCACGACGCGGACCCGTCCCCTTGGGACCCATGCTCACCACGGCTGAACGCGGCTGCTTTTTCACGCTGATGCGGGAGACCGCAGAACGTGCCCGCAGACCGGACCAGTTCCTGCTGCGGCGCCAGGCCCTCTACCTTGCGGGGTACGACGAGTCGTCCGACACCAAGCCATGGCTGGCGCACCAGCAACGGAAGGAACGGCCTGACGACTGGCTCTCCCAGTGGCTCAACGACCGCTCCGTCGCCACGGTGTCCGCGCGCCATGGTGATCGGGAGCGTATGGACCACTTCATCGCCACGACCCTGAGCGCAACAGACGCAGGTGAGAGGGCGAACCTGAACTACTGGGCGTACTGGATCGGCGAATCGGCCCACGTCGAACTCTCCGACGACTTCATCGCGCGGCCCGGCTGGGGCCCATGGCACGGCGGCAGGCTGCTGGACCATCTCGTACGTGGCCTGACCCCGAACCATGGGTTCTTCGGCCTCGACGTGCACACCCTGTGGGTTCTGATTGCGTCCCGGCCGCGCCTTCTGAGGCGCCCCTCATCCGCGACACGGTCCCTGCGCGACCGACTTCCGATGATGTTGGATGACAGCGAGCCGTCAGCGCGGGTGCGCCGAGAGCTCGAAAGCATCCGGTACGCGATCCGCCTCGCAGAGGCGTGAAAGGAGACGGGACAGTGGCTGACAACGACCTCTCCGCCGTGGCGCACTTCCTGTTCGAGGCGGGCACGCTCAAGAACGCGCGCCGCACGGGCTGGTGGATGGCCGGAGTCCGGGACCCCGAGAGCGTGGCGGAGCACTCTTGGCGTACGGCACTGATCGCCTCGGTCATCGCGAAGCTCGAAGGCGCAGATCCGGCCCGTGCCGCGTTCCTCGCGGTGTGGCACGACACCCAGGAGTCCCGTACGGGGGACGTCAACTACCTCGGCAAGAAGTATTCGACCGCCGCCGATCCCCGAGCAGTCACGGCCGACCAGACTGCCGGCATGCCCGACGTCCTGGCCGAAACGATCAGGGACCTGGTGGACGAGTACGAGGCCAAGGGCTCGGCCGAGGCGATCTGCGCGCGGGATGCCGACAAGCTGGAGTGCCTGCTGCAGGGCATCGAGTACAAGGCGCAGGGCTACGAGAGCGCCCAGCGCTGGATCGACAACAGCCGGGACCGGATCGTCACGGAGACGGCAGGACGCCTGGCGGACGAGTTGCTGGCGCAGGACGGGCTGGACTGGTTGCGGAAAGCGCTCGGCGAGGCGGAGCGCTGAGTGGGTCCCGGATTTCCGCGACCCGGTTCAGGGTCTGGCGGCGGTCCGTGAGATCCCGGGAAAGAACGTGGGGGGAGAACCACTTCCGTCCAAACCCGACAGCTCACGCTTTCGGGTGACAAGGTGGCAGAACGGCGGGTCGGCGCGGTACGGTCGCGCCAACTTGCATATGCCGCAAACGATTTCGGCCCCCGACGGGACTGGCATCCCGACCGAGGGCCTGATCATCAAGGAAGTTAGGAGCTTCCCGATGACTGCTGCGCAGTCTAATACCGTCACACCCCCGCGCGCCGGAGTGACGCACGTACGTCACCGCCACGACGAGAAGTTCACCGTCGTGGGCAACCATCTCGCCCAGCACAAGGACCTGTCCGCCTGCGCGATCGGCATCGGCGTGTACATCCAGTCGCTGCCCGACGGCGCTCTCGTCGGGATCAGCATCCTCACCGCCCGCTTCCCGGAAGGCGCCGTGCGGATCGCGGGCGCGTTGCGGGAGCTGGAGACCGCCGGGTACCTGAAGCGGCAGGTCGTGCGCGGGAGGGGCGCCAAACTCACGACGGTCACCACCTGGTTCGAGCACCCTGGTCCCGTCGATCTCGTCAAACGCTCCCGGCCCGTCACGCGGCGAGGGCCACGGACGGCTCCGGTCGAGACCGAAGAGCCGCCGCTCAGCTCGGAGTTGAAGCCTGCCGCCGACCTCCTGGCCGGTCTGCGGCAGCGCGAGCCCCGGCTGCTCCTCTCGGAGAGCGACGTACGCCGTCTGGCGCCCGAGGTCCAGCGATGGCTGGACCGGGAGGTGGCCCCGGCCGTCGTCGTCCGCACGCTCACCGGCGAACTGCCCGCCGGTACCATCCGCTGGCCCGCCCGCCTCCTCGCCCACCGCCTCCGTGAGTGGCTTCCGCCGGAACTTCCACCGGCACCTCCGGCACCACCCGGCGTCCTCCCCCTGCAGAACTGCGACCGCTGCGACCGCGCCTTCCGGGGCGCCGGCCAAGGCCTCTGCCGCGGTTGCGCGGGCTAGCTTCGCGGTCACAAGCCGTTCAGGAGTCGCTTGCGCAGGGGTGAGCGGTGTTCGTAGGCCTGCCGTAGGTGGGCTTCGGCGCAGCGCAGGAGGTCCGTGAGGTACGCCTGCCACTCGGGCGTCGTCTCGATCTGGGCCTCGGCGTCCAGCCTGTCGATCAAGGCGCGCCACGCGGCGTGGCCGGCGAAGCCGGGGCGGTAGGAGGTCGGCCAGGGCAGGTCGTGGGACGGCGGGGCAGGGGACGTCGGGCCGCCGAAAGGGTCCGGCCAGGGTTCACCGCGCCAGTCGGCCAGCGTCCGCTCGACGGCCGAGCGGTGGTCACCCGCTGGAGCCAGCGCCTCGAGTCCGGGGGCCAGGCGCTCCACCTCGCGCCAGGTCTCCTCCGGCCACGGACCCAGGCCGAAGGTGGCGGCCAGCACCGCGCGCTGCCGCGCGGTGGTCGCCTGCCAGATCGTTCTGGCGATGACGTACGCCAAGCGCGGTGAGTGCCGGCTGCGGGATGTCTCCTGCACGTCGAAGGGCCTCCACCACCAGACCCGGTACGGCCGGGTGCGCCGGGTGGTCTCCACGACGAACCGGTAGCCCAGCGGGCTTTCGTGGTCGTGGTCCGGGCTGCGCTCGGCGGCATGGATGACCTCCGCCAGCCGGAAGCCGCGCACGCGCAGACCGGGGAGGGGGCACCACCAGCGCGTCAGGGTGAGGCAACGGCCGTCGAACGCGAGCCTCGACCCCAGTCGCCGAACGGCGACCCGTTCCACCGACCCGTCCAACCGCGCCCCCGCCGTCAGTGTTGCGCCGGCCTCAATGTCCCATGCCCCGGCTGCGGGGAGAACCCCCGTCCGCTCAGACCACCCGCGCCCCGCGCCGCCAGACCTCCGACACCAGGGGGACGCCCGGGCGGTAGGCCAGGTGGACGTGGGACGGGGCGGACAGGACGGTGAGGTCGGCGCGGGCGCCCGGGGACAGGCGGCCGACGTCCGTGCGGCGCAGGGCCCGCGCGCCGCCCGCCGTGGCCGACCAGAGCGCCTCGTCCGGGGTCATGCCCATGTCCCGTACCGCGAGCGCGATGCAGAACGGGACGGACGACGTGAACGACGAGCCCGGGTTGCAGTCCGTCGACAGGGCCACCGTCACGCCCGCGTCGAGCAGACGGCGGGCGTCCGGCCACTGCGCCCGGGTGGAGAACTCCGCCCCCGGGAGGAGGGTGGCCACCGTGTCGCCCGAGGCCAGGGCGTCCACGTCGGCGTCCGTCAGGTGCGTGCAGTGGTCCGCGCTCGCCGCGTCGAGCTCCACCGCGAGCTGGACGCCGGGGCCGAAGCTCAGCTGGTTGGCGTGCACCCGGGGGTGCAGGCCCTTCGCCTTGCCGGCCGTGAGGATCGCCCGCGCCTGGTCCCCGTCGAAGGCGCCCTTCTCGCAGAAGACGTCCACCCAACGGGCGTACGGGGCACAGGCGTCGAGCATCTCGCCGGTGACCAGGTCCACGTACCCGGCCGGGTCGTCGGCGTAGTCCGGCGAGACGATGTGCGCGCCCAGGTACGTGACCTCGTCCGTGTGCGCGGACGCGATCCGCAGCGCCCGCGCCTCGTCCTCGACCGTCAGGCCGTAGCCCGACTTCGTCTCGAAGGTCGTCGTGCCCTGGCGGAGGGCTTCCGCCATGAAGCGGGCCACGTTCGACGACAGTTCCTCGTCGCTCGCCGCCCGCGTCGCCGCCACCGTCGTCCTGATGCCGCCCGCCTTGTACGGCTGGCCGGACATGCGCGCGTTGAACTCCGCGGTGCGGTCGCCCGCGAAGACCAGGTGCGAGTGGGAGTCCACGAAGCCGGGGATCACGGCCCTGCCGTCGGCGTCGACCCGGTTGTCAGTGGCCGGTGCTTTGCTTGATTCACCGACCCAGACGACCTGGTCGCCCTCGATGACGACGGCCGCGTCCTGGATCAGTCCAAGGGGTGAGTTGTCACCGAGGGAGGGATCGTTCGTGACCAGGCTGGCGATGTTGACGATGGCGGTGGCCTCCGTCGCCACGGCGCTGTTCGCGCTCGTGGGGGCGGAGATCGCCGCCGGGTTGTTCCTCGTCGCGGGGCCGCTGTTCATGATGAGAAGTCCTTCCTTCAGCCGCGCACCGCGGCGATCGCGTCCGCAAGGGCACCCGGCACGTCCGGGATCGTCACGTGCGCGCCGTCCCGGACGATCGTCCGGCCGCCCACGACCACATGCCGCACATCCGCGGCCGACGCTGCGAATACCGCCGTCTCGGCTGCCAGACGCGGCACCGGTCCCGCTGTCCTGACGGAGTCCAGGGCGATCGTCGTGAAGTCGGCGAGCGCGCCCGCCTCCAGGGTTCCCGCCCCGTCCCAGCCGAGCGCCGCGTGGCCGTCGGCCGTCGCCGCGCGCAGCAGCGCCGCGGCCGTCCAGTGGCCGCGCGTGCGGGAGCGGAGGCGCTCGTTCAGCTCCATCGCCCGCGCCTCCTCCAGAAGGTCGATCACCGCGTGGCTGTCGCTGCCCAGCGAGAGCGGCGAGCCCGCCCGCTGGAGGGCGACGGCCGGGCCGATGCCGTCCGCCAGGTCCCGTTCCGTCGTCGGGCACATGCACGTGCCCGTGGTCGAGGAGCCGAGGAGGGAGATGTCCGAGTCGGTCAGGTGGGTGTTGTGGACGCCCGTCGTCCGCGCCCCGAGGACCCCGTGGTCCGCGAGGAGCTGCGTGGGCGTGCGGCCGTGGGCCGCCAGGCACGCGTCGTTCTCGGCGGTCTGCTCCGACAGGTGGACGTGGAGCGGCACCGCGCGGGACTGCGCCCAGCCCGCGACCGTCGACAGCTGGTCCGCCGGGACCGCGCGGACCGAGTGGATCGCCGCGCCGATCCGGACGCCCTCCCGCTCCTTGAGCGCCGAGACCCGCTCCGCCCACGCCTCCGCCGTGCCGTCCGAGAAGCGGAGCTGGTGCCGGTCGGGCGCCGCGCCGAAGCCGGACGAGAGGTAGGCGGTGTCGAGGAGGGTGATGCGGATGCCCGCGTCGGCGGCCGCCTGGATCAGCGCCTCGCCCATCGCGTTGGGGTCGGCGTAGGGGGTGCCGCCCGGGGCGTGGTGGAGGTAGTGGAACTCGCCGACCGAGGTGATGCCGGCCAGCGCCATCTCCGCGTACACCGCGCGGGCAAGCGCGTGGTACGTGTCCGGGGTCAGCTCGGACGCCACCTGGTACATGACCTCGCGCCAGGTCCAGAAGGTGCCCGAGCCGACCTGGACGGTGCCGCGCAGGGCCCGGTGGAAGGCGTGCGAGTGGGCGTTCGCCAGGCCCGGGATCGTCAGGCCGCGCAGGACCTCCGCGCCGGGGGGCGGGCTGTCGAGCCCGGTGCGTACGGCCGTGACGCGGCCGTCGGCCACGTCCAGCGCCACGCCCGGTTCCACGTTGGTGTCCAGCCAGGCGTGTTCCAGCCAGTACGTCGTCACCTGCACGCGAGGCCCTCCAGTACGTCCGCAAGAGCGATGACCCCCGCCACGCAGTCGTCCTCGGCCGCGAACTCGGCCGGGGAGTGCGAGACGCCCGTGGGGTTCCGTACGAACAGCATGGCGGTCGGGATCGATTCGGACAAAATGCCCGCGTCGTGGCCGGCGCCCGTGCCGAGCACCGGGGTCTTCCCGCCGAGGAGGGAGGCCAGCTCGTCGCGCAGGGTGTGCGCGAACTCCACCACCGGCGTGAAGGACTCCCGTACGACCGTGAGGTCGATGCCGTGGCGGTTCGCGTAGTCGCGGGCCGCCGTCTCGACGCCCTCGACGACGGCGTCCAGGGACGCCTGGTCCGCCGCCCGCGCGTCGAGCCAGCCCCGGACCAGGGACGGGATCGCGTTGACGCCGTTCGGCTCGACCGCGATCTTGCCGAAGGTGGCGACCGCGCCGGCGAGTTCGGCCTCGCGTCGGGCGGCGAGGACCGTCTCGGCGTACGTCAGCATCGGGTCGCGCCGGTCGACCAGGCGGGTCGTGCCCGCGTGGTTGGCCTCGCCCGCGAAGTCGTACCGCCAGCGGCCGTGCGGCCAGATCGCGGACGCGATGCCGACGGCGTCGCCGGAGAGGTCGAGGGCGCGGCCCTGCTCGACGTGCAGCTCGACGAAGGCGCCGATCCGGGCGAGGCGCTCGGGGTCGGGGCCGATGGTCTCGGGGTCGTACCCGGCGGCCTCCATCGCCTTCGGGAGGGTGATCCCGTCGCCGTCCCTGAGTTCGTACGCCTGCTCCTTCGTCAGCCGCCCGGCCGTGAGGCGCGAGCCGACGCAGGCCAGGCCGAAGCGGGCGCCCTCCTCGTCACCGAAGTTGGTGATCGCGAGGGGCCGCTTGAACACGACGCCACGGGAGCGCAGTTCGTCGAGCGCCGCGAAGGCGGAGACGACGCCGAGCGGGCCGTCGAAGGCGCCGCCGTCCGGCACGGAGTCCAGGTGCGAGCCGGTGACGACCGCGTCGCCGGCCGCCGGGTCGCCGAGCCAGGCCCACTGGTTGCCGTTGCGGTCGACCTCGTAGTTCAGCCTGCGCGCCTCGGCCTGCATCTGGAACCAGAGCCGGCAGTCGGCGTCGGCGGCGGTCCAGGCGTAGCGGCGGTAGCCGCCCGAGGCGGCGCTGCGGCCGATGGGCCGCAGCGACCGCCACATGGCGTGGAAGGTCTCGCTCACGCGGAGACACCCTCCGCGCCGCCGTCGGCGTCGCCCTCGCGCATCGGGACCCGGACGCCCTTCTCGTCCGCGACCCGCTCGGCGATGTCGTAGCCCGCGTCGACGTGGCGGATGACGCCCATGCCGGGGTCGTTCGTCAGGACGCGGCGGATCTTCTCGCCGGCCAGCTTCGTGCCGTCCGCCACCGAGACCTGGCCCGCGTGGATGGAGCGGCCCATGCCGACGCCGCCGCCGTGGTGGATGGAGACCCAGGACGCGCCGGAGGCGACGTTCACCATGGCGTTCAGGAGCGGCCAGTCGGCGATCGCGTCGGAGCCGTCGAGCATGGCCTCGGTCTCGCGGTACGGGGAGGCCACCGAGCCGCAGTCGAGGTGGTCGCGGCCGATCGCGAGGGGCGCGGCGAGGGTGCCGTTGCCGACCATGTCGTTGAACATGTCGCCCGCCTTGTCGCGCTCGCCCTGGCCCAGCCAGCAGATGCGCGCCGGGAGGCCCTGGAAGTGGACGCGCTCGCCGGCCATCTTGATCCAGCGGTGCAGGGACTCGTTCTCCGGGAAGAGGTCCAGGATCGCCTTGTCCGTCTTGTGGATGTCGCTCGCCTCGCCGGAGAGCGCGGCCCAGCGGAACGGGCCCTTGCCCTCGCAGAACAGCGGGCGGATGTAGGCGGGCACGAAGCCGGGGAAGGCGAACGCGCGGTCGTAGCCGGCCAGCTGGGCCTCGCCGCGGATGGAGTTGCCGTAGTCGAAGACCTCGGCGCCCGCGTCCATGAAGCCGACCATGGCCTCGACGTGCCGGGCCATGGACTCGCGGGCGCGGGTGGTGAAGCCCGCCGGGTCCTTGGCGGCCGCGTCGGCCATGTCGTCGAAGGCGACGCCGATCGGCAGGTACGACAGCGGGTCGTGGGCCGAGGTCTGGTCGGTGACGATGTCGATCGGCGCGCCCTCGGCCAGCATGCGCGGCAGCAGCTCCGCCGCGTTGCCGAGCAGGCCGATGGAGAGCGGGCGGCGCGCGTCGCGGGCCTCGACGGCCAGCTGGAGGGCGTGGGCCAGGTTGTCGGCCTTGACGTCCAGGTAGCGGTGCTCGATGCGGCGCTCGATGGCGCGCGGGTCGACGTCGATGCAGATCGCGACGCCGTCGTTCATCGTCACGGCGAGCGGCTGGGCGCCGCCCATGCCGCCGAGTCCGGCGGTGAGGGTGATCGTGCCGGCCAGCGTGCCGTTGAACTTCTTGGCGGCGACGGCGGCGAAGGTCTCGTAGGTGCCCTGCAGGATGCCCTGGGTGCCGATGTAGATCCACGAACCGGCCGTCATCTGGCCGTACATGGTGAGGCCGAGCTGCTCCAGGCGCCGGAACTCCTCCCAGTTCGCCCAGTCGCCGACCAGGTTGGAGTTGGCGATGAGGACGCGCGGCGCCCACTCGTGGGTCTGCATGACGCCGACCGGGCGGCCGGACTGGACGAGCATCGTCTCGTCCTGCTTCAGGGTCCGCAGGGTGCGCACCATCGCGTCGAAGGAGCGCCAGTCGCGCGCGGCCTTGCCGGTGCCGCCGTAGACGACGAGCTTGTCGGGGTGCTCGGCGACCTCGGGGTCGAGGTTGTTCTGCAGCATCCGGAGGGCGGCCTCCTGCTGCCATCCCAGGGCGCTCAGTTCCGTACCGCGCGGGGCCCGTACGGGTCGGGGTCCTGACATGGGGCAGCCTCCTGACGATGTGAACCAGATATTCACATCCTGGACTGCTGAATACTTGTAGTCAACAGCTGCGGCGGGACCCGTCGTGGTGGTCCCATGGATCCATGGCTTCCCATCCCGCCGGGGCCCGTCGCGACCGGGCCGTCCGCGCCGCCGTCGAGCAGGGGCTCCTCTCCCCCGCCGACCCCGACCGCCAGATCGTCGCCCTCCTCGACACCGAGGGCGTCCGCGCCTCCGCCGCCGCCCTCGTCGCGGCCTTCGCCGCCGTCACCGACGCCCCCGTGCTGCACGCCTTCGCCGTGAAGGCCTGCCCGCTCGTGCCCGTCCTGCGCCTGCTGGACGCGTGCGGGCTCGGCGTGGAGGTCGCGAGCCCCGGCGAGCTGGCCCTCGCCCGCGCCGCCGGCCTCCCCCCGTCCCGCACGGTGCTCGACTCGCCCGCCAAGACCCCCGCCGACCTGCGCCAGGCCCTCGCGCTCGGGATCGCCGTCAACGCGGACAACCTCCAGGAGCTGACCAGGCTCGACGCCCTCGTCGCCTCCGCGCCGACCGCCTCACCCCTCGGCATCCGGGTGAACCCGCAGGTCGGGGCCGGTTCCATCGGGGCACTCTCGACGGCGACGGCCACCTCGAAGTTCGGGGTGGCGCTGCGGGACGAGGGCGCGCGGGACACGCTCGTCCGGGCCTACCTCGACCGGCCCTGGCTGACCCGGCTGCACACCCACACCGGCTCCCAGGGCGTCCCGCTCGCCCTCATGGCCGAGGGCGTCGCCGCCGCCTACGAGCTCGCCGAGGAGATCAACGCCAAGGCGGGGCGGCAGCAGATCGACACCCTCGACATCGGCGGCGGCCTGCCGGTGAACTTCGCCTCCGACGAGGAGACGCCCACGTACGAGGAGTACGCCGGCCTGCTCGCCGAGACCGTCCCCGGGCTCCTCGACGGGCGGTACGGCCTCGTCACCGAATTCGGGCGCTCGCTGCTCGCCAAGCACGGCACGATCCTGGCCCGCGTCGAGTACACCAAGACCTCCGGCTCCCGCCCGGTCGCCGTCACCCACGCGGGCGTCCAGGTGGCCACCCGTACCGTCTACGACCCGGCCTCCTGGCCGCTGCGGGTCCTCGCGTACGACGCCGAGGGCCGCCCCCGCACGGGCGAGGACGTCGTCCAGGACGTGGCGGGCCCGGCCTGCTTCGCCGGGGACCTGCTCGCCACGGCGCTCCCGCTGCCGCTGCTGCGGCCGGACGACGTCGTGGCCGTGCCCGACACCGGCGCGTACTACTTCGCGCACCACTACGCGTACAACAGTCTGCCCCGGCCGGCCGTCCACGGCTTCACCCTCGCCGACGACGACGGCGGGGTCGCCTTCTCGACCGCGCGGCGGGCGCAGAGCCTGGACGAGATCGTCGCCGAGGCGGGCGGCGACCGGGCGGACGCCCTGCTGGGCTGACCCTGCTGGACCGGCAACGGAGGCGGGGGCACGGACCCGGTGCTTCCATGGAGCCATGGCCATGAAGAGCATCGTCGTGGAGCGGCGGATCCAGGCGCCCCCGGGACCGGTCTGGGAAGCCATGACGGACCTGCGGAACATGGAGCGGATGCTGGGCGGCGTGGAGCGCGTCGACGTCCTCACGGAGGGCGCCTTCGGGGTGGGCACGCGCTGGCGCGAGACCCGGAAGATGTTCGGCAAGGAGGCCACGGAGGAGATGACCGTGACCGAGTCCGTGCCGCCGGACCGCTATGTGACGGTGGCCGACTCGCACGGCATGCACTACGTCTCCGAGATCGCCCTGCGCCCGGACGGGGAAGGTGCGAGCGTGGTGCGCATGACGTTCTCCGGAGGCCCGGCCGAGGGGAACCGGCTGGGATTTCTGGCCAGGTTGCTGAGCGGCCTCGGCGCCAAGGCTGCCGCCCGCGCGCTGGCCAAGGACCTCGACGACGTGGCGGCCTTCGTGGAGCGGCGCGGCTGACCCGACCGCGACGGGGACTGACCGCACGCGACGGGGAGCGATCACGCGGGGGCGAATTCAAGCAAGCCTCAGGCATGTTCCGATGGAAAATGCCAGAACTCCTACCCACGACGGAAACGTTGAGTAGCGTCACCGTCACTGCCGTACGTCCGCGCGCCGCATTGGGAGGGGAATCCGCGTGCCCGGAATCGACGAGTGCCTGTGGGAGGCCATGAGCCTGCCGGGCGCACGTGGAGCCTGGCTGGTCGACTGGACCAGCGGGCTCGCCCTCGGCGCGGCGGGCGAATCGCCGGTCGGAGACCACGAGGCGACGGCCGCCGAGGCCGCCGAACTGGCCCGCGCCGCCGCGGAGTACGACTCCTTCGCCGGTACGGCCCCGCCGCCGCGACCGACCGCCCCGCCGACGGCGGGCGTGCCCGTGCAGGCCGCGGGCGTGCCCCAGCCGGCCTCGGGGGCGGCCGTCCCGCCCCTGCCCACCCGACCGCCCTCCGCCGCCGCGAGCGCGGGCCCCCGGAGCCCCAGCACGGAGATAGCCCTGCGCCCCGGAACCGAACTCGCGCTCCGCGAGCGGACGTTGCCCAAGGGACCGCCCGTCGAGGACCTGATCGTCACGACCCGGGGCGGCTACCACGTCCTCCGCTTCGTCGAGACCTCCTTCGACAGCAGCGTCTTCCTCCACCTGTGGCTCGACCGGGACAGCGGCAACCTCGCGCTCGCCCGCATGCGGCTGCGCGAACTCGCGGAGAAGCTGGTGCTCGGATGACCGTCTCCCCCATGCTCGTCCGCCTCGCCGCCGAGCGCGCCACCGGCGCCCTGCTCCGCGACCACGGCACCCTGTACCTCGTCGACGGCCGGGTCACCCACGCCGAGAGCCCCGCCGCGCCCGGGCTCGACGTCCTCCTGACCGCCGGCGGGCGGCTCGCCCGCGAGCGCTGGGACGAGGCCGTCGACCGGGCGGGCGCGCGGCGCGAGGTCGGCAGGTTCCTGGTCGAGAGCGGGCGGCTGCACGACGGCGAGCTGGAGATCTGCCACCTCGGCGCGGTCTACGACGCCGCGTTCTTCGCGCTCGCCCCCGCCACGGGACCGACCCGGTTCCGCTACGGCGTCGCCCACTGGTTCGGTGCCGTGCGGCCGGTCTCGACCGAGGCCGTCGAGCGCGAGACCGTCCGCCGCCGTGAACTCCTCGACAGCGTCTGGCCGTACGACTCCGTCGACACCGCCCCCGTGGTGCCCCGCCCGCCCGCCCCGGGCCAGACGGTGAGCCTGCGCCAGCGGGCGCTGCTCGCCGCCGCCGACGGGGTCCGCACCCCGGCAGAGATCGCGCGGGCGCTCGGCCGCCCGGCCTTCCACACCCTGCTCGAGGTGCGCCGCCTCGCCGCCGCCGGCCTGGTGGAGACCCCGCCCGACCCGGTGACGGCCGCCTTGCCCACCGTCCCCGCCTGGGTCGGCGACATCGCGCCCGACCCGGACATCGCCCTGCTGCGCCGGCTCCGCGACGCCCTGGAGGCAAGTCTGTGATGAGGCGTGCCCTGCGCCTGCGCGCCGAGAGGAGATTACTGATGTCCGCAGAAGCCGAGGTGCTCGGCGAGCTGAGACGGCTGCGGGCCCGGCTGCCTCAGCTGACCGGGGCGCTCGCGGCGAGCATCGACGGCCTCGTCCTCGCCCACGACACCGTCGACGCCGAGGCGGAGGGGGTGGCCGCGCTGACGGCGGCGGCCCTCGGGGTCGCCCAGCGGATGACCGAGTCCACCGGACAGGGCGGCTTCCGCGAGCTGCTCGTCCGGGGCGAGGGCGGCTATGTCGCCACGTACGCCGCCGGCGGCGCCGCCGTGCTCACCCTGCTCGCCGAGCCCCGGATCAACGTGGGCCGGCTCCATCTGGAGGCCCGGCGGTCCAGCGCCCGGATCGGCGAGCTGGTCGACGGGGCCCTGGACCGCAAAGACCTGAACCGACCCATCTCGTAAACCACGTGACACCGAAAAGGAAGTGCGACACCCATGGCGAACACCGAGACCGCTCTGAAGGAATCCATGACCATCGAGGGCGCCATCGGCGCCGCGCTGGTCGACTACACCAGCGGCATGGCCCTCGGCACGATCGGCGGGGGTAAGGAACTCGACCTGAACATGGCGGCGGCCGGCAACACGGACGTGGTCCGCGCCAAACTCAGGACGATGGAGATGCTCGGCCTCAAGGAGGACATCGAGGACATCCTGATCACGCTCGGCAGCCAGTACCACATGATCCGGCTACTGAAGAGCCGGGGATCGAACGGCCTGTTCCTCTATCTGGCCCTGGACAACAAGCGCGCGAACCTGGCGATGGCCCGGCACCAGTTGAAGAAGATCGAGGCCGAACTCGACGTCTGACGGTTCCGCGCGAGCGCCGAGCCCCTACTCCACGAACAGCCCGCGAGCCGCCGCCTTGGTGTCGAACTCCTCCAACCGCGCCTGCGCGTCGGGCAGTTCGTCGGCCATCGCCTCCAGGAGGACCCGGCCGAGGAGCATCGGCGCGCACGCCGTGTCGAAGGCGAGGCCGGTGCCGACGGCGGCCGGGATCAGCAGGTCGCTGTGGGCGGCGACGGGCGCGAACGCCGACTCGGCGACCGTGACCACGGTGAGCCCGGCCCCCCTGGCGTACTCCAGGGCCTCCACCACCTCGCGGGGGTGGCGCGGCAGCGCGAAGCAGAGCAGGGCCGTGGCCCCCGCCCGTACCGTCGCGTCGACACGGTCGGTGAGCATCGAGCCGCCCTCGTCGAGGAGGCGGACGTCGGGGTGGACCTTGCCCGCGAAGTACGCGAAGCCGCGCGCCTGCGAGGAGGCGGCGCGCAGCCCGAGCACGGGCAGCGGCCGGGAGGCGGCGAGCAGCCGTCCGGCGCGTTCGACGGGTGCGGGGTCGGCGAGCAGTTCGGCGAGGTGGCGGAGGTTCTCGATCTCGGCGAGGACGGCCTGCTGGTACTCGTTGTGCTCGCCGGCCGCCGCGCTCGCGGGGGCCTCCCCGGCGGGGGCGACCTCGCGGAGGTGGCGGCGCAGGGCGGGGTAGCCGTCGAAGCCGAGGGCCACGGCGAAGCGGGTGACCGAGGGCTGGCTGACGCCGGCCAGCTCGGCCAGTTCGACGCTGGACAGGAACGCCACGTCACCGGCGCGCCGCACCATGCAGTGCGCGATCCGCCGCTGTGTCGGTGTCAGCCGGTGCCCCTCGAAGAGCGCCTGCAGCCGTCCGGCCGGACTGTCGCTCACGCCGTCCCCCTTCCGCTCGTCCCCGCCCAATTATTCATCCACCTCGCACTCTGCATGAAGATATGCAGCAGGGCAAGAAAAGCGGGGGGCTACCCCTACCGACGCGGGGCCCCGCGGCTGCCTACCGTGGCCATCATGGACGAGCTCAAGAACGAACTGGACGCCACCCTGCATGCCCGCCGGGAGCTGGGCACGGAGTACGAGGCGGCCCTCGTCGATTCCTTCCTCGGCAAGGTGGAGCAGGGCCTGGACGCCACGATCGACCGGCAGGTCAGGCGCCGGCTCGGCGAGCGGCAGGTGGCGACCGCGCGCGGCGAACGCCCCCGTACGCCGGGCGCCGAGGGCTTCGGCGAGCGGTTCGGCTTCGGGATCATCTCGCTGGTCCTGGCGGTCCCCCTCTCCGCCATCGCCGTCACCCAGGCCGATCTGGAGGGCCTGATCGTGGCCTGGCTCGGCATCGTCGGCGTCAACGCGGTCTACGCGTTCCGCGACCGGATCCCGGCGCGCCGGGACGACCGGGACTAGGGCCTGTCCGGTGGATCAGGGCCGGACAGGCCCTAGCCCGAGCGACTCCGGGACGAAAGGGAGTAGCGCGGGGACCGCCGCACCCCCAGTGACTGGGGGGCGGGACGACGGCGGTCCCCGCGAGGGACACGGGCCCGGGTCAGGGCCGGTCTCCGCGTCCGCGGCGTCGCGAGGAGTTCCGGGAGCCGCTCCGTAGTCCTCGACGCCGACAACGACCAATGTGCCGTACGCGTGTTAAGCGGGTGCTGCGCGTACGTGTCGCGCTCGTACCGTTTTCACGAACGCCCGCTCGACCACGTGAGGGCACGGGCCGGTCACACCGGGTCCGCTACTTCGCGACGCCCTTCACCCCGCCGTTCGCGAGGAAGGCGAGCAGGTCCTGGCGGCTGACGACACCCGTCGGCTTGCCCTCGACCAGCACGATCGCCGCGTCCGCGGACTCACCGAGCACGGACATCAGGTCCGCGACCGGCTCGCCGGAGCCGACCTGCGGCAGCGGCGCGCTCATGTGGCGCTCCAGCGGGTCCTCCAGGGAGGCACGCTGGGTGAAGAGCGCGTCGAGGAGCTCCCGCTCGACGACCGAGCCGACGATCTCCGCGGCCATGACGTCCGGGTGACCGGCGCCCGGCTTGACGATCGGCATCTGGGAGACGCCGTACTCGCGCAGCACCTCGATCGCCTGGCCGACCGTCTCGTCCGGGTGCATGTGGACGAGCGAGGGCAGCACGCCCTCCTTGTGCCGGAGCACGTCGGCGACGGTCGCGGAGGTGGTGTCCTCCAGGAAGCCGTAGTCGGCCATCCACTCGTCGTTGAAGATCTTGGAGAGGTAGCCGCGGCCGGAGTCCGGCAGGAGCACGACCACGATGTCGTCCGGGCCCAGCTCCTTGGCGACCTCCAGGGCCGCCACGACCGCCATGCCGCAGGAGCCGCCCACCAGGAGGCCCTCCTCCTTGGCGAGGCGGCGGGTCATCTGGAAGGAGTCCTTGTCGGAGACGGCGACGATCCGGTCCGTCACGTTCCGGTCGTACGCGGTCGGCCAGAAGTCCTCACCGACGCCCTCCACCAGGTACGGCCGGCCGGAGCCGCCGGAGTAGACCGAGCCCTCGGGGTCGGCGCCGACGACGGTGACCTTGCCGCCGCTGACCTCCTTCAGGTAGTTGCCCGTGCCGGAGATGGTGCCGCCGGTTCCGACGCCCGCGACGAAGTGGGTGATCTTCCCGTCCGTCTGCTCCCAGAGCTCCGGGCCGGTGGTCTCGTAGTGGGAGCGCGGGTTGTTCGGGTTGGAGTACTGGTCGGGCTTCCAGGCGCCCGGGGTCTCCCGGACGAGCCGGTCCGAGACGTTGTAGTACGAGTCCGGGTGCTCGGGGTCGACCGCGGTGGGGCAGACCACGACCTCGGCGCCGTAGGCCCGCAGCACGTTGATCTTGTCCGTGGACACCTTGTCGGGGCAGACGAAGATGCACTTGTAGCCCTTCTGCTGGGCCACGATCGCGAGGCCGACCCCGGTGTTGCCGGAGGTGGGCTCGACGATGGTGCCGCCGGGCTTGAGCGCGCCGCTCTCCTCGGCCGCCTCGATCATGCGCAGGGCGATGCGGTCCTTCACCGAGCCGCCCGGGTTGAAGTACTCGACCTTGGCCAGGACGGTGGCCTGAATGCCGGCCGTCACATTGTTGAGCTTCACCAGCGGGGTGTTGCCGACGAGGCTGATCATCGAGTCGTGGAATTGCACCGTAATCTCCGGGGTCTCCGTAATGGTGCGTCCAGCGTATGCGTAGTCGGAGCGGGTTACGGGGCAGTTAGATCCTGAACGGCTTGAAGGAGGTGACTGCCCCCATGTCGAGGGCGAGGGTGGCACGGCGGATCGCGGCGGGCGCGGCCTACGGAGGCGGGAGCATCGGGCTGCTCGGCGTGGCGGCGGTGGGCGTGGTCCTGGCCGAGGTGCAGCTGGCGAAGCGGAACGTGGGCGGCGGGGTCGCCCCGCTGCCGCCCGGGGCGGACGGGCTGTACGGACGCTCCTTCGCGGGCCCGGAACCGGGCCCCGGGCCGCTGCGGCTGGCCCTTCTGGGTGATTCCACGGCGGCGGGCCAGGGGGTGCGCCGGGCGGGGCAGACCCCGGGGGCCCTGCTCGCCTCGGGGCTCGCGGCGGTCGCGGAGCGGCCGGTGGTGCTGCGGAACGTGGCGCTGCCGGGGGCACGCTCGGACGACCTGGAGCGCCAGGTGTCGCTGCTGCTCGCCTCGCCCACCGGGCCGCCGGACGTGTGCGTGATCATGATCGGCGCCAATGACGTGACGCACCGGATGCCTGCCACGCAGTCGGTGCGGCTGCTCGCGGCGGCGGTGCGGCGGCTGCGGACGGCCGGAGCCGAGGTGGTCGTGGGGACCTGCCCGGACCTGGGGACGATCGAGCCGGTGTACCAGCCGCTGCGCTGGATGGCGCGGCGGGCCTCGCGGCAGCTGGCGGCGGCGCAGACGATCGTGGTGGTGGAGCAGGGCGGGCGGACGGTGTCGCTGGGGGACCTGCTGGGCCCCGAGTTCGCGGCGAACCCGCGCGAGATGTTCGGGGCGGACAACTACCACCCGTCGGCCGAGGGGTACGCGACGGCGGCGATGGCGGTCCTGCCGACGGTCTGCGCGGTGCTGGGCGTGTGGCCCGAGACGGACCGGCTCGAGCCGGACCGCCACGAGGACATGCTGCCGGTCGCGAAGGCCGCCGCGGAGGCGGCGCGGGAGGCGGGTACCGAGGTGACGGGCGCACGGGCGCCGTGGGCGCTGCTCAAGCACCGCCGCAGGCGGCGCCTGCCCGAGACCGCGGCCCCGGAGCCCGCCCCGTCCACGGAGGAGGCGCACCGGCCGTGAGGGGGCCCACCGCCCCGATGAGGCTTGCCGCACCCGAGGAGGCACACTGCCCCTGAGGGGGCACGGACGACACCCCGGGAGGCCCGACTGAGCGCTCGCTTAGAAAAGAGGTCCGCATCACACCGTCAAGGCGGTGACCCGTCGCGTACGTACAGGTAACTTCCCGTTCTGTCCGCCCTCTCCGCATCCTCCTGGAGCCGTGATGCCCGAAGCCGTCATCGTCTCGACCGCCCGCTCCCCGATCGGCCGGGCCTTCAAGGGCTCCCTGAAGGACCTGCGGCCCGACGACCTCACCGCGACCATCATCCAGGCGGCGCTCGCCAAGGTCCCCGAGCTGGACCCGCGCGACATCGACGACCTGATGCTGGGCTGTGGCCTCCCCGGCGGCGAGCAGGGCAACAACCTGGGCCGGATCGTCGCCGTCCAGATGGGGATGGACCACCTCCCCGGCTGCACGATCACCCGTTACTGCTCCTCGTCCCTGCAGACCTCCCGCATGGCGCTGCACGCCATCAAGGCCGGCGAGGGCGACGTCTTCATCTCGGCCGGTGTCGAGATGGTCTCCAGCTTCGCCAAGGGCAACTCCGACTCCTGGCCGGACACCCACAACCCGCTCTTCGCCGACGCCGAGGCCCGTACCGCCGCCGTCGGCGCGTCCGAGGGCTCCACCTGGCACGACCCGCGCGAGGACGGCCTCGTCCCCGACGCGTACATCGCCATGGGCCAGACCGCCGAGAACCTGGCCCGCTGGAAGGGCATCAGCCGCCGGGAGATGGACGAGTTCGGCGTACGGTCCCAGAACCTCGCCGAGCAGGCCATCAAGAACGGCTTCTGGGAGCGCGAGATCACCCCGGTCACGACCCCGGACGGCACCGTCGTCAGCAAGGACGACGGTCCGCGCGCGGGCGTCACCCTGGAGGGCGTCGAGGGCCTCAAGCCGGTCTTCCGCCCCGACGGCCTGGTCACCGCGGGCAACTGCTGCCCGCTCAACGACGGCGCCGCCGCGCTCGTGATCATGTCCGACACCAAGGCCGCCGAGCTGGGCCTGACCCCGCTCGCCCGCATCGTCTCCACCGGCGTCTCGGGCCTCTCCCCCGAGATCATGGGCCTCGGCCCGGTCGAGGCCTCCAGGCAGGCACTCAAGCGCGCCGGCCTGACGGTCGGCGACATCGACCTGGCCGAGATCAACGAGGCCTTCGCGGCCCAGGTGATCCCCTCGTACCAGGACCTCGGCCTGGACCTGGACAAGGTGAACGTCAACGGCGGCGCCATCGCCGTCGGCCACCCCTTCGGCATGACGGGCGCCCGCATCACCGGCACGCTCATCAACAGCCTCCAGTTCCACGACAAGCAGTTCGGCCTCGAGACCATGTGCGTGGGCGGCGGCCAGGGCATGGCGATGGTGATCGAGCGCCTGTCCTGAGGCCCCGTCCCTAACCCCGTCGCGTCCCAGCCGTGACCGAATCTCCCCCAGGATGTGACCTACGTCCCGGGGGAGACCCATAACCGCAGGTCACAGCAGTAACGGGACTAAACACCTGGCCCAAATACCTGTCCATTTCGTGACGTAATGCACTGACAGGGGGCGCACTCCCACGGCAGGCTGATGTAGGAAGTCGGGGGATCGACTCGGAATCGGGAGTACGTCAGTGAGCGCCATGTCTCTTGCCCTGCTGGTGACCACGGCCGCCGCCACGGTCGTGGGTGCCGCTGCCCTGCACGCCGCCCACGGTCTCCGTAAGCAGGTCGTCGCCCTGCGTGGTGAACTCACCGCCGCGCACGGGGTGTCCGTCCCGCACGCCCGCCAGACGCCCGCCGCGGAGATACGCGCCGCGGTGGCCGAGGCGCTGGCCGAGGAGCGCGAGCGCGAGCTCGCCGAGGCCCGCGCCTTCTGGGCGGCGCAGGAGGCCCGTGACGCGGCCGACGCGCCCTCCCTGCTCGGCGGGCTCGGCGGTCCCGCCGACGACGGCGGCCCGTTCTACGTTCCGCGCCAGGCCGACTTCGTGGGCCTGGAGGCCATGGCCCTGGAGGCGATGGAGGCCGAGGCCGCCGCGCTCGACGGCGCCGGTGCCGGCGTCGACAGCGTCCTGGAGGAGTTCCCGGAGCTGACCGAGTACGCGGAGGACTCCCCCGAGCTGGCCGCGGCCCGCCGCCGCCACCCCTCGCACCCGGACTTCGTGCCGGTCCAGACGCCGGTCGTCACCGACCACGAACGCACGGTCTCCCGCCTGGAGGAGCTCGCCGACACGCGCACCGCGCTCACCGACGTGCGCCCGGGCCCGCTCGGCACGCTGGACGTGTACGTCTTCGCCGACGGCACCACGCTCTGCATGACCCCCGGTCACCGCGAGACCGCGGAGCGCCTCGCGGACGCGCTGCGGTCCGGCCGTACGCCGGTGCTGCTCGGCGGCTCGGGCGTCTCGGGCGCGTACGCCCTGACGTTCTCCTTCGGCGAGGCGGACGAGGAGAACGTGTACATCCTCGCCGACCGTGTGATCGCCTCGCACTGACCCGCGCGCGGCGGGCGCGGGCTCCGGTCCTACACGCCGGACCGCGCCGCGGCCTCCCGCACCAGACCCACGGCCTCGCCCAGTTCCCGCTCCCGGGGACCGGCCGGGGCCGTTCGCAACGCTTCGGCCAGATCGGTGCCGGCGACCAGGAGTTGGTCGGCGACCACGAACATGCCGGCGTCCGGCATCACGCGCCCCCCGTCGGACACCCCGTCCGACGCGCCGCCCGCCACGCCCTCCGGCGCCTCGATCCGCTGCGCCCGCAGGGCCAACTCCCGGGCCAGCGCGAGCCCTTCGGCGGCGGCGCCGCGCTGGAGGCGGCTCTGCGGGGCCGCCCGCAACCGGTCGGCGAACCGCTCGACGGCGGCGGTCAGTTCACTCGTATCAAGCACTCCGCGACCCTACGCGCCCGTCCTGCACTGTTGCCAACGCGCCCACGCTCAGGCACGGTGACCGGAAGGAGCACGACGGCACCACGCGTCCGGAGGCGCCCATGTCCCACGCATTCTCCGAAGAGACCCATCGCAAGCTGCTCGCCCGCATCCCGCACTGCACCGGTCGTGAAGTCTCCGACTGGCTCCGCACCGTCGAGGAAGGCCCCTCCCTCGTCCGCTTCGAGGAGAAGGTCAGCTGGCTCCGGGGCGCCCACGACCTCGCGTACGGCCACGCGAAGGCGATCATCCACGAGTACGACCTGCGCAGGGCCGCCCGCAGACTGCTCTGACGCGGCGAGCGCGGAGAGCGCGCCGAGCGCATCGAGCGCCTAGAGTGGGAGAACGATGGTTCTCCCACTCTGGGGGTGAGCGGACGATGGACACCGAGACCGCCGAGCTACGGCTCCTGGAAGCCGCGGAGACGCTGTTCGACGAGCGCGGTGTGCAGGCGGTCGGCATGGACGACATCCGCACCGCGTCCGGCGTCTCGCTCAAGCGCCTCTACCAGCTCTACCCGTCCAAGGACCATCTCGTCTGGGCGGTCCTCAACCGTCGCGACGGGGCCGTGCGGGAGGCCATCGCCGCCCATGGGGCGGCTCACGCCACCACCCCGTACGACCGCGCCCTGGCGGTCTTCGACTACCTCGGGGAGTGGTTCGCCGACCCCGGCTTCCGGGGCTGCGCGTTCATCAACACCTTCGGGGAGATGGGCGGCATCTCCCCGGACGTCGCCGCCATCGCCCGAGGCCACAAGCAGGCCCTGCGGGAGTACTTCGCCGAGCAGACGAACGCCCTCGGCGCGCCGTCGGAGCTGGCCGACCAGCTGGCGCTGCTCGCCAACGGCGCCATGGCCGTCGCCGGCATCGACGGCTCCCCCGAACCGGCCGCCCATGCGAAGGAGGCGGCCAGGGTCCTCCTGGACGCGGCGCTCAGGAGCTGACGGAAGGGCCCGCAGACGACGGAAGGGCCCGCCCGGCGGAAGCCGGACGGGCCCTTCGTCACACACGCGTGGCGCGTCAGTCGTCGCCGCCCTGCAGGATCGACAGGAGACGCAGCATCTCCAGGTAGATCCACACCAGGGTCATGGTGAGGCCGAAGGCCGCCAGCCAGGCCTCCTCGCGCGGGGCGCCGTAGGTGACACCGTCCTCGACCTGCTTGAAGTCCAGGGCGAGGAAGCAGGCACCGAGGATGATGCCGATGACACCGAAGAGGATGCCGAGGCCGCCGCTGCGGAAGCCCAGGCCGTCACCGGCGCCGTCGAAGAGCGAGAAGAGAGCGTTGACCGCCATCAGGAGGATGAAGCCGATCGCGGCCGCCATCACGAAGCCGTAGAAGCGGCGGGTCACACGGATCCAGCGCATCTTGTAGGCGATCAGCACACCGGCGAAGACCGCCATCGTGCCGAGGACCGCCTGCACGACCACACCGGGCGAGATGTAGGTCGAGACCGCGGCCGAGATGACACCGAGGAAGACACCCTCGAACGCCGCGTAGGCCAGGATCAGCGCGGGCGAGGCCTTGCGCTTGAAGGACTGCACCATGGCCAGGACGAACGCCACGAGGGCGGCGCCGATGGCGATGCCGTACGACTTGCCGAGGTTCGCCGGGTCGACCGGCAGCAGGAACCACGCGAGGGCGGCGGTGACCACGACCGTGCCGAGCGTCATGGCCGTACGGCTCACGACGTCGTCGATCGTCATCACATTGCCGCGCGCCTGCTGCGGGGCCCCGAGCTGGGTGTCCTGCGCGTACGGGTTCGTCGCGTAGGGGTTGGTCGCGCCTTCGGCGTAAGGGTTGGTTCCGACGGCGGGGCCCCCGGCCTGCGGCTGCTGCGCGTTGAAACCGGCGTAGCCGTTGTCGCGGCTGAACCCCCGTCGCGAGAAGACCGGGTTGCTGCTCCTCATTTCACTCCTCCATGGCCGCACTGCGCGGCCTTGCGTCAAGAGTAATGCGGAAGCAAAGCAAACTCTCTAGTGCTCTGGGAGGATCTTTACGAGATCGTCAGCGAGGCCCCTGGAGCCGGTGGCCCGACGACGGGGGTGATGGTGCCCGGAACCGGACTCGAACCGGCACGGCCCGAAGGCCAGCGAGGTTTAAGCTCGCCGTGTCTGCATTCCACCATCCGGGCATGGGGCGCGGCTCCGCATTCGCACATGAGCCTATCGGGACGCTTCCCTCGTTCAGCGGAACGCTGGCCCGATGTTGTCTTATTTTATTGACGTCTGAGGGTGCGTCAGTGCAGGTGGGGCCTGTTCCGGCGAACTGTGACGCGGCTCGCGAGCGCGAAGGCCCGCCCGTGGGAATGACGGAAACTCGCCGCATCCGTGCCACCCGACCGGGCAATCCCCCCGGGGGTACCCCCGCCTCACCCGCTCTCAGGGATCCCGTCATACCTCAGGAGGAGGGGCGGGCCGCCCGGTCCGACTCCAGTCGCCCCCGGGAACGGGCATGTGGGCGGACGACCCGGGCCTCAACGCTCGACACGATGGAGTGGTTCCCGAACAGCACCGAACACCCGCAGTGACAGGAGTCCGCCTCGTGACCACCACCCCCACCGTGTCCCGCGCCACCGCGGTGGCCGCCCGCGCCCAGGATCTCTCGAAGGTCTACGGACAGGGCGAGACCCAGGTGGTCGCCCTCGACCGTGTCACCGTGGACTTCCGGCAGGGCGAGTTCACCGCGATCATGGGCCCGTCCGGCTCCGGCAAGTCGACCCTGATGCACTGCGTGGCCGGCCTGGACTCCTTCAGCTCCGGGTCGGTGCGGCTCGGCGACACGGAGCTGTCCACCCTGAAGGACAAGCAGCTGACCCAGCTGCGCCGGGACAAGATCGGCTTCATCTTCCAGGCCTTCAACCTGCTCCCGACGCTGACCGCGCTGGAGAACATCACGCTGCCGATGGACATCGCGGGCCGCAAGCCCGACAAGCAGTGGGTGGAGAAGGTCATCGACATGATCGGCCTCTCCGGCCGGCTCGGCCACCGCCCCACCCAGCTCTCCGGCGGCCAGCAGCAGCGCGTCGCCGTGGCCCGCGCCCTCGCCTCCCAGCCCGAGATCATCTTCGGTGACGAGCCGACCGGAAACCTGGACTCGCGCTCCGGCGCCGAGGTCCTCGGCTTCCTGCGCAACTCGGTGCGCGAACTCGGCCAGACCGTCGTCATGGTCACCCACGACCCGGTCGCCGCCTCCTACGCGGACCGCGTCATCTTCCTCGCGGACGGCCGGATCGTCGACGAGATGCTGAACCCGACGGCGGACGGCGTCCTCGACCGGATGAAGGCCTTCGACGCCAAGGGCCGCACCAGCTGACACCCCGGGGCCCTCACCCGGCCCTGTCTCCGCTGCCCTTAGACGTTCTCCGTCCCCGCTCGCCGGGGGCGCCCCACTCCAGGACACACACCCATGTTCCGTACCGCCTTGCGCAACGTGCTCGCGCACAAGGCCCGGCTGCTGATGACCGTGCTCGCCGTCATGCTCGGCGTGGCCTTCGTCTCCGGCACCCTGGTCTTCACCGACACCCTCTCCCAGGCCTTCCGCAACCAGTCCGCGAAGAGCTACGACGACGTCGCCGTCGCCGTGACCATGTACCCGCGCCCCGAAGAGGCCGCCAAGACGCCCGGTCTCTCGCAGGCCGTGCTGGACAAGGTCGGCAAGCTCGACGGCGTCGCCTCCGTCACCGGCCGCGTCGACGGCTTCGCCGGCGTGCCGGACAAGAACGGCAAGCTGATCGGCGTCGGCTGGTCCAACAAGGGCACCAACTTCGCCCCCGGCGCCGACGGCAAGGACCGGGCGTTCGACTTCACCCAGGGCGCGGGCCCGCTCCAGGACGGCCAGATCGCCCTGGACAAGGAGACCGCGGCCAAGGGCGGCTACAAGGTCGGCGACACCGTCCGCGTGGCCACCAACGGCCCGGTGAAGGAGTACACCCTCTCCGGCGTCTTCACGACCGAGGACGGCGCCGTCCAGGCCGGCGGCAGCCTGGTCGTGTTCGACAACTCCGTCGCGCAGCAGCAGTACGTGAAGCCGGGCTTCTACCGCGACGCCGTCATCACCGCCAAGCCCGGCACGGACGCGGCCAAGCTCCTGGACGAGGTCCTGAAGGTCGTCCCGAAGTCGGCCACGGCCCAGACCGGCCAGGCCCTCGCCGACCAGCAGGCCAAGGACATCGAGGAGGGCCTCGGCGCGCTGAAGAAGGTCCTGCTCGGCTTCGCCGGCATCGCGCTCTTCGTCGGCGTCTTCCTGATCGCCAACACCTTCACCATGCTGGTCGCCCAGCGCACCAGGGAACTCGCGCTGATGCGCGCCGTCGGCGCCTCGCGCAAGCAGATCACCCGCTCCGTCCTGATGGAGGCCGGCCTGGTCGGCATCATCGCCTCCGCGGTCGGTTACGTCCTGGGCATCGGGCTCGCCGTCGGGCTCCGCTCGGGCATGAACGCCTTCGACCTGAAGGTGCCAGGCGGCCCGCTGGTCCTCTCCGCCACCCCGCTCGTCGCCGCGCTCGGCGTCGGCGTCCTGATCACCATGTTCGCCGCCTGGCTGCCCGGCCGCCGCGCCGCGAAGATCCCGCCGGTCGCCGCCATGAGCAGCGTCCACGCGGCGGCGACCACCAAGTCGCTGGTGGTCCGCAACTCCATCGGCGCCGTGATCACCGCGATCGGCGCGGTCCTGATCGTGATGGGCGCAGGCAAGGGCGGCGACGAGGGCCAGATGCTCATCGCGGGCGGCGCCTTCCTCACCCTCGTCGGTGTGATCGTGCTGATCCCGCTGCTCTCCCGCCCGGTGATCGCCCTGATCCGCCCGCTCTTCGTCGGTCTCTTCGGGGTCTCCGGCAAGCTCGCCGGTCTCAACGCGGTCCGCAACCCGCGCCGCACCGGCGCCACCGGCTCCGCGCTCGCCATCGGTCTGACCCTGGTCACCGGCCTCACCGTGCTCGGCACGTCGGTCGGCACGGCGCTGGACAAGATGACGACGGACCAGATCCGCGCCGACTACATGGTCACCATGGCCAGCGGCGGCGGCATGAACAAGGAGGCGCTGGCCGCGATCGAGAAGGCCCCGGGCGCCACCGCGGTCTCGCCGCAGATGGCCGGCTGGTTCACGCTCGAGGGCAAGGACGTCTCGGCCTCCGGTGTCACCCCGGGCGACGTCGAGAAGCTCATCAAGGTCGACACCGTGCAGGGCTCGCTCGGCTCGCTGCGCGAGGGCAAGATCGCCATCGCCGACAAGACGGCGACCAAGCGGGGCTGGAAGGTCGGCGACACGCTGCCGGTCGAGTACGGCGACAAGCAGAAGGGCAAGCTGACGGTCGGCGCGATCTTCAAGGACAGCGAGTTCCTCTCGCCGGTCATGATCGACGCGAAGACCGTCGCCGCCCACGAGCAGGAGACGTACATCCCGCAGATCTTCGTCTCGATGGACGGCGGTGCCTCGGCGGCCAACGACAAGGCGCTCGCCAAGGCCATGGGCGACAACCCGGCCATCAAGGTCATGGACCAGAAGGACATCCGTGACGAGTTCGGCGGCCAGATCAACCTGCTCCTGAACATCATGTACGGCCTGCTGGCGATGGCCCTGATCATCGCGATCCTGGGTGTCGTCAACACCCTGGCCATGTCCGTCTTCGAGCGTCAGCAGGAGATCGGCATGCTGCGGGCGATCGGTCTCGACCGGCGCCGCGTGAAGCGGATGGTCCGTCTGGAGGCCGTGGTCATCTCGCTCTTCGGCGCGCTGGTCGGCATCGGTCTCGGCTCGTTCCTCGGCTGGGCGATCGGTGAGTCGTTCGCCAAGAGCCTGCCGGGCTACGCGCTGGTCCTGCCCTGGGACCGGATCGGGATCTTCCTGGTCCTGGCCGGCCTGGTCGGCGTCCTCGCCTCGCTGTGGCCGGCCCGCAGCGCGGCCAGGCTGAACATGCTGACCGCCATCAAGACCGAGTAACTCCGGCCCGTACGGCAGCGATACGACGGCGAAGGGCCGGTCTCCCCCGCGGGAGACCGGCCCTTCGGCGTACGCGGAAGCCGCTACGCCTTCTCGTTCCAGACCCGCGGCCGCAGCGCCACGCCCGAGGTCCCCGACTCCGGGGTCTTCACCGCGAGGAACTGGTTCACGCCGATCCGGTTGCGCTCGAAGGAGACCGCGGAGGCGGCCATGTAGAGCCGCCAGATCCGCGCCCGGCCCGGTGAGGTGAGCCGTACGGCCCGGTCCCAGTCGGCCTCCAGGTTGGCCACCCAGCGGCGCAGCGTCAGGGCGTAGTGCTCGCGGATCGCCTCCACGTCCCGCACCTCGAAGCCCGCGTCCTCCAGGGTCGTCAGGGTGCGGCCCATCGGGGCGAGTTCGCCGTCGGGGAAGACGTACGCGTCGATGAACGCGTCCACCTCGTAGGCGCCCTCGTCCGGCTCGGGGCGGCGGGAGATCTGGTGGTTGAGCAGCCGGCCGCCGGGCGCCAGCAGGGAGTGCAGTATGTCGGCGTACTCGCGATAGCGGACCTCGCCCACGTGCTCGGCCATGCCGATGGAGGAAATCGCGTCGTACGGGCCGTCCTTGACGTCCCGGTAGTCCTGGACCCGGATCTCGATCCGGTCCGTCAGACCCTCCTCTGCGATCCTTTTGCGGGCGAAGGCGGCCTGCTCGCGGGAGAGGGTGACACCGACGACCTGGGCGCCGTACGCGCGGGCCGCGTGGATGGCCATGGAGCCCCAGCCGCAGCCGACGTCCAGGAGCCGGTCGCCCTCCTTCAGGCGCAGCTTGCGCGCGATCAGGTCCAGCTTGTCGCGCTGCGCGTCCTCCAGGTTCCCGCCGTCCGTCCAGTACGCGCAGGAGTACACCATCGAGGGCCCGAGGACGAGCGCGTAGAAGTCGTTGCCCACGTCGTAGTGGTGACTGATCGCCTGCTTGTCGCGGCGCTTGCTGTGCCGGGAGCCGGTGCGCCTGCGCATCTCCTCGGCGGGCGGCGCGGGCGGCGGGTAGGGCCCGGCCAGCTTCAGGAACGCGGCGGCCGCCGCGCGCAGCCTCGGGTCGCGTACGGACTCCAGGGCGCTCCTGGTCGCCTCGCCGCGGTCCCAGAAGACCCCGGCGAGCCGGTCGAGGACGGTGTAGAGGTCGCCCTCGACGTCGATCTCACCGGCCACCCACGCCCGGGCCAGGCCGAGTTCGCCGGGCTTCCACAGCAGCCGGCGCAGGGCCCGGCGGTGCCGGACGATCAGGACGGGGCCGTCCGCGGGCCCGGCTTCGGTGCCGTCCCAGGCTCGCAGCCGCACCGGGAGCGGGGCCCCCAGCAGGTCCTCCGCGAGAGTGGTCAGCCGCAAAGCGGCGTCGGCCATGGTGCACACCTCCGTGATGTCGTGCCCCAGAAATGCTCGTCACCACGTAAACACCCTCCGTAGGCGTTTTTCGTCCCGTAGGCGCGCAACGACTCGGCAAAACACCCGGGCGGCGCTCGGCGCGACGCGTCGGCGTCCGGACACGCCGAAGGGCCGTCCGCACCACGGATGGCGGACGGCCCTTGCGGGAACAGCGGTGAAGCGGTGGAGCTAGGAGGCCTTGGCCTTCTCCTGGCTCGCGGCGGCGGGAGCCGGGGCGGGCTTGGCCGCCTCGTAGAACTCCTCGCGCGGGGTCTCCATCGCACCGAGGGAGACGACCTCGCGCTTCAGGAACATCGCGAGGGTCCAGTCGGCGAAGACGCGGATCTTGCGGTTCCAGGTCGGCACGGCCATGCCGTGGTAGCCACGGTGCATGTACCAGGCGAGCCGGCCCTTGAGCTTGATCTTCATCTTGCCCATGACGATCATCGCGACGCCCTTGTGGAGGCCGAGGCCCGCCACCGCACCCTTGTTGGCGTGCGAGTAGTCCTTCTGCGGGAAGCCCCGCATGCCGGACACCACGTTGTCGCCGAGGACCTTCGCCTGACGCAGCGCGTGCTGGGCGTTCGGCGGGCACCAGGCGCGCTCGGCCGGGACGCCGGCCTTGATCGCGGCGAGGTCCGGGACCTGGGCGTTGTCGCCGGCGGCCCAGATGTAGTCGGTGCCGGTGACCTGGAGGGTCGGCTGGGCGTCCACGTGGCCGCGCGGGCCGAGCGGGAGGCCGAAGCGGGCGAGCGCCGGGTTGGGCTTGACGCCCGCGGTCCACACGATCGTGTTGGAGTCGACCTCGAGGCCGTTCTTCAGCACGACGTGACCGTCGACGCAGGAGTCCATGGACGTCGAGAGGTAGATCTCGACGCCGCGGCTCTCCAGGTGCTCCTTGCCCCAGCGGCCCAGCTCCGGGCCGACCTCGGGAAGGATCTTGTCGGCGGCGTCGACCAGGATGAAGCGCATGTCCTCGCGCTTCACGTTGGTGTAGTACTTCGCCGCGTCGCGGGCCATGTCCTCGACCTCGCCGATGGTCTCCGCGCCGGCGAAGCCGCCGCCCACGAAGACGAAGGTCAGCGCCTTGCGGCGGACCTCCTCGTTGGTCGTCGAGTCGGCCTTGTCGAGCTGCTCCAGGACGTGGTTGCGGAGGCCGATGGCCTCCTCCACGCCCTTCATGCCGATGCCCTGCTCGGCGAGGCCGGGGATCGGGAAGGTGCGGGAGACCGCGCCCATCGCGACGACCAGGTAGTCGAACGGCAGGTCGTACGCCTCGCCGACGAGCGGCGCGATCGTGGCGACCTTGCGGTCCTGGTCGATGGTGGTCACGCGGCCGGTGAGCACCTCGGCTCCGCGCACGACGCGTCGCAGCGGGACGACGACGTGGCGGGGGGAGATGCTGCCTGCGGCGGCTTCGGGGAGGAAGGGCTGGTACGTCATGTACGAGCGCGGGTCGACGACCGTGACGGTCGCCTCTCCGTAACGCATCTTCTTGAGGATGCGTCGAGCTGCGTACAGGCCTACGTACCCACCGCCTACTACGAGGATCCTGGGACGCTCCGTGGTGCTCATGCATCCGAGTATCCACCCCTCCCAGGGGGGTCGCTCGTGCGCCCCTTCACAAGGTTGTGGACCACCTCTGCTACACTCCGCCGCCCACGTGACCCAGGTCATGGTCGTGCAAAGGAACCACAGTGCGGGGGTGAACGTTGTTCACCCCTACTGAACTGGCCCGGAGAGGCTCCGGTAACCCTGAACCATGGGGTGCGTTCACACGATGGAAACATCGAGCGAACAGGGCCGTCGGCCTACGAAAGAGCCCCGGCAGGGGTGTTGGAGGCCCAGATGGCCCTCCTCGACCCCCACCAGGGCCCTTTTCCTTGTGAAGAACTTCACGAACTTTCCCGACGTGGTGTCGCCGGGGGCGTCGTGGCGTGTCCGTTATGCCACCGAGAGTGCGATTCCGTCGAGGATGTCGTGCTCGCTGACGACGACCTCGCGGGCCCCGGTCCGCTCCATGATCTCCAGCAGGACGAGCGCCCCGGCGATGATCACGTCGACCCGCCCGGGGTGCATCACGGGGATCGCCGCGCGCTCGTCGTGGGTGGACGCGAGCAGCCGCTCGACGATCCCGGCGACCTGCTCGTACGGGACGCGGGAGTGGTGGACCCGGGCGGAGTCGTACTCCGGCAGTCCGAGCGCGATGGCGGCGACCGTGGTGACCGAGCCCGCGAGCCCGACCAGGGTCCCGGCCGCGCGGATCGGCACGGTCTCCTCGGCGAGGTCGAGGGCGGCCCGGATGTCGGCGCGGATCGCGGCGACCTCGTCGGCGGCCGGCGGGTCGCTGCGCACATGGCGCTCGGTGAGCCGGACGCAGCCGATGTCGACGGAGCGGGCGGCCTCGACGTGGCTGTTGCCGACGACGAACTCGGTGGAGCCGCCGCCGATGTCCACGACGAGGTACTTCTCCGTGCCGTGCAGCTCGCCGGTGGCGCCGGTGAAGGAGAGCTCGGCCTCCTGGTCGCCCGTGATCACCTCGGGCTCGACGCCCAGGATGTCCAGGACGCCGCTCACGAACTCCGCGCGGTTCTCGGCGTCCCGGGAGGCCGAGGTCGCCACGAACCGCAGCTTCTCGGCGCCGAGTTCCTTGATGACGGCGGCGTACTCGCGGCAGGCGGCGAAGGTCCGCTCAAGGGCTTCGGGGGCGAGCCGGCCGGTCCGGTCGACGCCCTGGCCGAGGCGGACGACCTTCATCCGGCGGTCCAGCTCGGTCAGCTCACCGGTCTCGGGGTCGAGGTCGGCGACGAGCAGGCGGATGGAGTTCGTACCGCAGTCGATGCCCGCGACCCGGGTCACTTCGCGTCCTCTTCCTTGTCGGCGCAGGGAGTGACGCAGGGACCCTTGGCCCACCACTCCGGCAGCATCGCGAGCGCCTCGTCGCCGAACGGGTTGACCCCCGGTCCGGCGACCAGCGAGTGGCCGACGAGCACGTGCAGGCACTTGACCCGGTCCGGCATGCCGCCGGCGCTCGGGAAGCCCTCCAGGACCTCGATGGCGTCACGGCGGGCGATGTAGTCCTCGTGCGCGGCCCGGTAGGCGGCGGCCAGCTCCGGGTCGGTGGCGAGGCGGGCCTGCATCTCCTTCATGACCCCGTTGGCCTCCAGGGTGCCGATGGCGGAGGCGGCCCGGGGGCAGGTCAGGTAGTACGTGGTGGGGAACGGGGTGCCGTCCGGGAGCCGCGGCGCGGTCTCGACGACGTCCGGGTTGCCGCAGGGGCAGCGGTGCGCGATGGCGCGCAACCCCCGGGGCGGGCGACCGAGCTGGGCCTCGAACGCGGCGACGTCCGCCTCGGTCGGCTCGGTGCGGGCGGTCTGCGGAGGGGGCGTGTCCATGCTGCGTCTTGTCTTCTCGTCGTCGGGTGCGGTCGGGCGGTCAGTGGTCCATCATCGCGCGTCGCCGGGTCAGCGGCCCGCGTCGGCGCGGTCGACGCCGTCCCAGAGGTCGGAGTACCAGGGCTGCTCGGCCTCGCCCTGCTCGCTGCGGCGGTCGCGCTCGGCCTCGGGGTCGTTCACGGTGAAGCCGGTCTCGCCGGGCATCACGTAGTGCAGGTGCTCGCGGGCGAGCCTGCGCACGTACGCGGGGTCCTGGAGCCGGGCCTTCTCGTCCCGCAGCTCCTCCACGCGCGCGGCGGCCTCGGCGGCCTGGCGCTCCTGCTCGGCGATCTCGCCGCGCTGGGAGACGTACTGCCGCATCGGGTACGCGAGGGCGACGACCAGCGAGCAGACGACCAGGGCGAGGAAGGCCGCGCGGCCGGTGAGCCGGGAGCGGCGGGCCTGGCGGCGGGTCTGGGAGCGGTACACGCGGGCGGCGGTCTGCTCACCGAGCAGCCGGATCCTGGTCGCGGTCGAGAACCGGTCCCGGGCCATGTGCGCGCCTCCCCTTCAGAACGGACGTCCCCGCACACGGTACGGGACCGGGTGCGGGGACGTACGTAACCGAGGGTGACTCGGGGTGCTCAGGAGCTGCGATCAGCCCTTGAAGCGCGGGAACGCGCTGCGGCCGGCGTAGACCGCCGCGTCGTCGAGGATCTCCTCGATGCGCAGGAGCTGGTTGTACTTGGCGACGCGCTCGGAGCGGGCCGGGGCGCCGGTCTTGATCTGGCCGCAGTTGGTGGCGACGGCGAGGTCGGCGATGGTGACGTCCTCGGTCTCACCGGAGCGGTGGGACATCATGCACTTGAAGCCGTTGCGCTGGGCCAGCTCGACGGCGTCCAGGGTCTCGGTCAGCGAACCGATCTGGTTGACCTTGACGAGCAGCGCGTTGGCGGCGCCGTCCTCGATGCCGCGGGCCAGGCGCTCCGGGTTGGTGACGAACAGGTCGTCGCCGACGATCTGGACCTTGGTGCCCAGCTTGTCCGTGAGGACCTTCCAGCCGGCCCAGTCGTCCTCGAACAGCGGGTCCTCGATGGAGACCAGCGGGTACGCGGAGACCAGCTCCTCGTAGTACTCGGTCATCTCGGCGGCCGAGCGGGACTTGCCCTCGAACTCGTACGAGCCGTCCTTGTAGAACTCGGACGCGGCGACGTCGAGCGCCAGCGCGATGTCCTTGCCCGGGACGTAGCCGGCCTGCTTGATGGCCTCCAGGATGAGGTCGAGCGCCTCGCGGTTGGAGTCCAGGTTCGGGGCGAAGCCGCCCTCGTCGCCGAGGCCGGTGGACAGGCCCTTGGTCTTCAGGACGGACTTGAGGGTGTGGTAGACCTCGGTGCCCCAGCGCAGGGCCTCGGAGAAGGACTCCGCGCCGATCGGCGCGATCATGAACTCCTGGATGTCCACGTTGGAGTCGGCGTGCGAGCCGCCGTTCAGGATGTTCATCATCGGAACGGGCAGCAGGTGCGCGTTCGGGCCGCCGAGGTAGCGGAAGAGCGGGAGGTCGGAGGCCTCGGACGCGGCGTGCGCGACGGCGAGGGAGACGCCGAGGATGGCGTTGGCGCCGAGGGAGGCCTTGTTGTCGGTGGCGTCCAGGTCGAACATGGCCTGGTCGATGAGGCGCTGCTCGGTGGCGTCGTAGCCGACGAGCTCCGGGCCGATCTGCTCGATCACGGCGAGGACGGCCTTCTCGACGCCCTTGCCCTGGTAGCGGTTCTTGTCTCCGTCACGGAGCTCAATGGCCTCGAACGCACCGGTGGAGGCACCGGACGGAACGGCAGCACGGCCGGTGCTGCCGTCGTCGAGGCCGACCTCGACCTCGACCGTGGGGTTGCCTCGGGAGTCCAGGATTTCCCGGGCTACGACGACGTCGATGGACGGCACGAGCATCTCCTTCTGGGATGTGACGCTAGATGTGACGCTTGCGGTGCAGGGTCGCTTTGGCCTTGCGACAAGAGCCTAACCGGCTCGGAGGCTCCGGCCAGCCGGGCGCCCGCCCCCTGGGACGAAAAAGGACCCAAGGGCACGCATCTCGGGCCAAAGGGCCCCGAATCTACTCGGCGGTAACCCCTGACAACGCGGAACCCCGGTCCGCAGCGCACGGGGGAAGGACGCTGCGGACCGGGGTGGTCACCGCGGGAGGGTCGTGGGGCGCGCGTGAGCCGCCGGACTCACGCGGGCCGCCGGGCTCACTTCAGGTGGAGCTGCTGGCCCGGGTAGATCAGGTCGGCGTCCTCGACGACGTCCTTGTTGAGCTCGAAGAGCTTGGCCCAGCCGCCCTTGACGTCGTGGGCGGCGGCGATCGTGCTCAGGGTGTCGCCGGCGACGACCTTGTACTCGCCGTCGCCCTTCTTGACCTTCTTGCCGGTCGGGGTGGTGACGGTCTTCTTGGACTCGGCCTTCTTGGCCGGGGCCTTCGGGGCGGTCCGCTGCTCGCTGCGGGTCGTCGGCTGCTCGGCCTGACGCTCCTGCTGCGGCGCGCTCTCCGCGACGACGCCGGGGGTGGCGGACGAGAGGCCGACGCCACAGCTCGGCCAGGCGCCCTTGCCCTGGCCCGCGAGGACCTTCTCGGCGATGGCGATCTGCTGCGACTTCGAGGCCTGGTCGGCGCTCGAGGCGTACGCGGTGCCACCGAAGGCGGCCCACGTGGAGTTGGAGAACTGCAGGCCGCCGTAGTAGCCGTTGCCGGTGTTGATGGACCAGTTGCCGCCGGACTCGCACTGGGCGACCTTGTCCCACTCGGAGACGGTGGCGGCCGAGGCGGTGCCGGCGCCCATCAGGGGGGCGGCGACGGCGACACCGGCGACACCGGCGAGGGCGACGGCGCGGGTGGCCTTGGAGGGACGACGGTGTTTGCCCTTGGCGGAAAACAGCATGGGACTTCTCCTCACCGACGCCTGCGAGGTGAGCTGTCGGGTTCGGGCCGATGTGGATTGCCCGGCCGCGCGACCTTGCGCGCGGCTTCACCCCAAGCCGGTCCTTCGGCCGTCTGTCTCAACGGCCGGGAACGGCACTTACCTTGGGTCCCCCGCTCCTGCCTACGGCGCTTGACGCGACGACTGTTCCCATCGGCCGACGGCAGGATTCGGCGTTTCGGTCGACGGGGCCCGCGGTGGCGAGCGGTCACGACCGTAGACACAGACCCGGGGGAAGTTCAAAGACGTCCATGGGGGACAAATCCCCCCTACTTGCCTCGGGACAAAGGGCGTTTACGCAGGTGAGAGATGACGGAAGGGGAGTTCACGGACGAGACACGCCAGTTGAGGCGAAGAGACCCATGTCTCACTTGCACAGAACCGGACATTCAGCCCCGAACTACCCCTGCGGCGCATCCGCCCCCGCAGCCTTGTCCGCAGCCTTGTCCGGCGTCAGATCGAGGCTCTGGCCAGGGATGATGAGGTCCGGGTCGGCACCCACGACCGTGCGGTTGGCGTCGTACAGGGCGCCCCAGCCGCCGGGAAGTTCGTTCCGCTGGGCGATCTCGGTGAGGTTGTCGCCGGGCTTGACGGTGTATTCGCCGATAGCGTCGGTGATGTCCTCAGCGGGCGTGTTGTCCGTACTGTCCGGGTTCGCACCGCTCTCGACGGAACCGTCCGTCGTCGGCGTGTCAGAAGGCAGGGCGTGGCGGCCCTTTTCGCGGTCCGTGTCCGCATTGCCCGTCTCCTCCGGTGCCGCGTCGCCCCGGTGCTTGCCGTTGCCCGGAGCGGACGGGGTGCCGGAGGTCTCGGGCGCCGCGGGGGACGTCTCGGGCGTGGTGGAGGTCTCGGGGGTGGCCGTGGACGGCGTGGAGACCTCGGAGGAGGGGGTGGAGGACTCGTCCGAGGGGGCCGCGGACTGCGCGGAGCCCGACGGGAGGCCGGAGGTGCGGTCGGACTCGGGGAGCGGGCCCGTGGGCTCGGACGGCTTGACGGCCGGTCCGGGGTCGACGTCCGGCTTGGCGCCGTCGTTGGTCAGGCCGGCGATCGGCGCGCAGGTGGCCCACTGGTTGTCGCCCGCGGCAAGGGCCTTTTCGGCCACCGCGATCTGCTGGGCGCGGCTGGCGAGGTCGGCGCTCGTCGCGTACGCGAGACCGCCGTGGCGCTCCCAGCCCTCCTGGGAGAACTGGAGTCCGCCGTAGAGCCCGTTGCCGAAGTGCGCGCTCCACTGGCCGCCCGAGGAGCACTCCGCGACCCGGTCCCAGGTCGCCGCGTCGGCGGCGGAGGCGGAGCCCGCCGCCAGGAGGGGCAGCGCGAGGGCCGATCCCGTCACGCCTGCGGCGACGACGATGGCGGGGGCCTGGCGGGGTCTGCGGTGTCGACCGTTCCCGGAGCGCATGCGGGCTGCCTTCCGTGTGACTGCTGAGGTGACGGTGAACGTAGCGGCATTCGAACGTCAGTCACAAGTCGATGCAGCGGAGATCACGTAAAAGTCACAGTCTTGACGGAGCGTCACTTCACAACTGGGGCAAACTCCACCGGAAGGGTGCGCAAGCCGCGCATGATGAGTCCTCCGCGCCACCGCAGTTCGTCCGGATCGGCGCCAAGTCGCAGGTCCGGAAGGCGAGTCAGCAGCGTCGCGAGGGCGATCTGCCCTTCGAGCCGGGCGAGCGGCGCGCCGATGCAGTAGTGGATGCCGTGCCCGTAGCCGAGATGCTGGTTGTCGCGCCGGGCCAGATCGAGCGTGTCGGGCGCGTCGAAGCGCGCCGGGTCGCGGTCGGCGGCCGCGAGGACGACCAGGACCGGGTCGCCCGCCGGGATCTCCTGGCCGCCGATCGTCAGCGGCTCCATGGCGTACCGCCAGGTCGCCAGCTCCACCGGCCCGTCGTAGCGCAACAGCTCCTCGACACCGGTCTCCAGGAGCCCCCGCTCGCCCGCGGCGAGCGAGGCCTGCAGGCGCTCACGCTGACCGGGGTTGCGGAGCAGGGCGTAGACCCCGTTGCCGACCAGGTTGACGGTGGTCTCGAAGCCGGCGAAGAGCAGGATGAACGCCATGGCGGCGGCCTCGTTCTCGGTGAGGTGCTCGCCGTGGTCGGAGGCCTTGATGAGCCCCGAGATCAGGTCGTCGCCGGGATCGAGCCGCTTGCGGTGGATCAGCTCCGCGAGATAGCCGCGCATCTTCTTGACCGACCGCGCCACCCCGCCGCGCGGCCCTCCGCCGTGCCGGATCATCATCCCGGCCCAGTCCCGGAAGTCGTCCTGGTCCTCCTCGGGCACACCGAGGAGGTCGCAGATCGCGTAGATGGGCAGAGGGAAAGCGAATTCGTGGATGAGGTCGGCCGAGCCCTTCGCCGCGAAGCCGTCGATCAGCCGGTCCGTCAGCTCCTGCACCCGGGGCGCGAACTCGGCGACCCGGCGCGGGGTGAACGCCTTGGAGACCAGGCGGCGCAGCCGGGTGTGGTCGGGCGGGTCGATGTTGAGCAGGTGCGTCATCAGCTCGGCCTTGCGCTCCCCCGGGATCCCCGTCTTCCCCTTGGCGTGCGCCGGTTCGTCGTGGTGCGCCGGGTTCTTCGAGAGCCGCTGATCGGCAAGCGCTTGCCGGGCGTCCGCGTACCGCGTCACCAGCCAGGCCTCGACCCCGCTGGGCAGCTTGGCCCGGTGCACGGGCGCGTGCTCGCGCAGCCAGGCGTAGGCGGGGTACGGGTCGGTCGCGAACTCCCAGGTGAAGAGCTCGGGGGCGGGGTGCCCGGCGGGCTTGTCGGCGGGGGTCTCGGCAGGGGGCGTGCTCACCCTGCGACGTTACAAGGTCGGCGTCGCGCCGGCCCTCCGGGCGCCCGGTCCCCGAGATGTGATCGTCCTGTGAAGGGTCGTGGCCTAGATTCTCCCGCGTGGATGCCGAGTTGCTCAGAAGCACGTTCGCCGTCGTCGAGAGACGGGCCGAGCATGCCGTCGCCTTCTTCTACTCCCATCTGTTCTGGCACAACCCCGGCGTCCGCGAACTCTTCCCCGAGGACCTGCGGGCCCAGCGCGACCGGCTCTTCGCCGCGCTCGCCCATGTCGTGACCCGCCTGGAGGACCCCGGGCTCGCGGACTACCTCGCCCATCTGGGCCGCGACCACCGCAAGTTCCTGGCCTCCCCCGCGCTCTACGCCGCCGTCGGATCCAGCCTGACCGCCGCGTTCGCGCACGCCGCCGGGACCGCCTGGAGCATCGAGGCGGAGAAGGCCTGGGGCGAGGCGTACGGGCAGGTGGCCGAGCTGATGATGCGGGGCGCCGAGCAGGCCGAGGCGGAGGGCGAGCCGGCCTGGTGGGACGCCGTCGTCGTCCGGCACGAGCGGCTCGACGAGGACCTGGCGGTGCTCACGGTGAAGCCGCGCAGGCCCTTCGCGTACCGGCCGGGGCAGTACGTCGGGGTCAGCTCGCTGCGGGTGCCCCGGGTGTGGCGGACCTACTCCCTGGCGAACGCGGGGCGGCCGGACGGCACGGTGGACCTGCACGTGAGCCGGATACCGGGCGGGGCGATGAGCACGGCGCTCGTCGAGACGGTGCGGGTGGGCGAGCCGCTCCGGCTGAGCGCGCCCGGCGGCGCGCTGACCGCCCGGACCGCGCCGGACGTCCCGCGGACGTACATCGCCGCCGGGACGGGCTGGGCGCCGGTCAAGGCGCTCCTGGAGGAGGTCGCGGCCGGCCCCGAGGGGGTCGAGGCGCGGCTCTTCCTGGTCGCCCGGGCGAAGGAGTACCTGTACGGGAAGGGGGACGCGGAGCGGCTGCGGGAGCGGATACCCGGCCTGAAGGTCACCTGCCTGGCGCCTGCGCCGAACCGGCCGCGGGAGCAGGCGACCGAGCGACTGCTGCGGGCGCTGTACGCGTGCGGCAACTGGCACGCGCACGACGTCTACGTGGCGGGCCCGCCCGAGTTATTGGCGGAGACCCTGCCCGCCCTGGACGAGCTGGGCGTCCCCCGCGTCCACCACGACCGCCTCCCGTCGCCCGCGGCGGACGCCCGCCCGCTGGGCACGGCGGAATGGTTCCTGGCCCGCCCGGAGCCGCACTGGCACAACCCGGCGGCCCGGTCGCCCCAGGAACCGTGACCGCGCGCCCGATGCACCCCGCGCGTCGGGTGCGTCCCGCGCGTCGGGTGCGTCGGGTGCGTCGGGTGCGTCCGGTGCGCTCGGTACGTCCCGCGCGCCCGTCGCGCCCGTCGCGCCCGGGAACCTACGGCCGCTCCGCCGCGAGGATCGCGTCGCGGTAGGCGCGGGCCGCCGCGCGGAGGGCGGCTTCCGGGTCGGTGCCCGTCGCCTCCGCCTCGGCCGCCAGGGACAGGAGTTCGTAGCCGATGCCCTCGCCCCTGGGGAGGGGGACGTCCAGGCCGGCCGTGCGGACCCGGCCCGCGAGCTTCGCGGCGAGGGCGAGACCGGGCTGGCCGAGGGGGACGCCGTCGGTGACCGAGTCGCGCTGCTTCTCGATGGCCTTCGTCCGCAGCCAGTGCTCCTTGACCTCCTCCGGCGTCTCGGCCTTCGCGTCGCCGAAGACGTGCGGATGGCGGTGGATCAGCTTCTCGACGATCGTGCCCGCGACGTCGTCCACGGAGAACGGCGCCTCCTCGTCCTCCTCCGCGATCCGCGCGTGGAAGACGACCTGGAGGAGCACGTCGCCGAGCTCCTCGCGCAGCTCGTCCCGGTCGCCGTCCTCGATCGCCTCGACGAGTTCGTACGACTCCTCGATGCCGTACTTGGCGAGCCCCTTGTGCGTCTGGCGCGAGGACCACGGGCACTCGCGCCTGATCCGGTCCATGACCTGCACCAGGTCCAGGAGGCGGGCGCCCGGCAGGTCGTAGGAGCCGGGCAGCAGCTCCAGGTCGGGCATGGTGACGCGGCCCGATCCCGCGAGGCGGGCGAGCCCGTCGGTCAGCGGCCGGTCGCCCTCGCCGCCGGGCAGGACCACCACGGTCCGGCCCCCGGCGCACGCCTCGACCAGCTCCCGCGCGTCCGGGCGGGCGTGCTCGACGGCGACACCGGCCTCGCGGAGGTACGGCAGCTGCGGGTGGTGCTCGTCGGCGCACAGCACCCGGTCGGCGCCGTGCAGCGCCTGCCAGGCGGGCCAGGACAGCAGTCCGGGGGCCACGCGGTGGCTGGCGGTGAGCAGGACGACGCGACCGGGGTCGGCCGGCTGCTCCAGGGGCTCTGCGGGTGATTCGGCGTTCACCCTTCCGACCTTACGTGGCGCCGGAAAGGGCCGGGACACCCGCTACGCGCCCGCCTCCGCGGCGGCCGGGTCCTGGCTGATCTGCCGCAGCCAGGGCGCGGTGAAGGCGCCCAGCTGGATCTTCGTGTCGTCCCACGCGCCGAAGCGCGGGTTCACGTCGATGTCGAGCTCCTCGGACGCGGCCGTGAAGATCCCGAGGAGCTTCTTCTGCCCCTCCGGTGTGTTCGCGATGCCCAGCTTCTCGGCGATCTTGTTCATCAGGACCGTGCGGCGCACGACCCCGTCGATCTGGTCGGGGGCGACGCCCTGCTGCTGGAGCAGCGTCGCGGCGAGCTGTTCCTCGCCGCCGCTCTGCTTCGCGAACTCGGCGCGCGTCTGCTGGATCTCGCCGCGGCTCGCCGTGATCCCGTTGTCCTCGGCGACCTTGTCGACCACCCGGTCGAAGATCATCACGTTGAGCTTCTCGCGGCTGAGGTCGCCGGTGGCCTGGATGAGCTGCGCGGCCTGCGGGGACGCCTCCTGCGCGGTCCGCACGTCCCGCACCTGCGCCTGGAGGCTGGACACCTCGATCCGCTCGCCCCCGACGACGGCCGCCGCCCCTGGGTGGGGCTCACCGCCGCAGGCGGCGAGCAGCGGGGCCGCGGCGAGGAGCGCGGCGGAGACGGAGAGCGCGGTGCGGCGGTGCAATGGAGCCTCCCGGCGTGGGTCGTGCGTCAGTAGAACGACCTTGCGGTGATCGATGGTAGGCAGTCGCCGTGGCCGGGGCCACTACTTCGACGTGACTGTCTCGATCAACGACTCACGCGTTCGGGTGGTGGCGGTGCTTGCGGACCTCGGGCGCGGAACGTCCGCGTTCGTCGCCTTCACCAGGAAGTGGGGCCGCCGCTTCACCTCGTAGTAGATACGGCCGACGTACTCGCCCACGAGCCCCAGCATCACCATCTGGACGCCGGCGAGCGCCGTGACGATCACCAGGAGGGTGACGTAGCCGGGCGTGTCGACGCCGTTGACCAGTGCGTCACCGACGATCCAGGCCGCGTACGCGAGAGCCACGGAGACCAGGACCATGCCCAGGTAGACGGCGGCCCGCAGCGGCTTGTTGTTGAAGGAGAGGAGACCGTCGAGCCCGTAGTTGAGCAGCTTTCCGAAGGTCCATTTCGAGCGGCCCTCCTCACGCACCGCATTCTCGTACTCGAATGTGGTGGTGCGGAATCCGACCCAGGCGAAAAGGCCCTTGGAGAAGCGGTTGTACTCGGTGAGTTCGAGGATCGCGTCGACGGTACGGCGGGAGAGCAGCCGGAAATCGCCGACACCGTCCACCAGTTCCACGTCGACGAGCCGGTTGATCGCCCAGTAGTAGGCGCGGGCGGTCATCGTGCGGGTCACCCGGTCGCCCTTGCGCGTGCGCTTGGCGATGACCTGGTCGTACCCCTCGGAGTGCAGCGCCAGCATGCGGTGCACGAGCTCCGGCGGGTGCTGGAGGTCGGCGTCCATGATGACGACGGCGTCGCCCTCGGCGTGCTGGAGGCCGGCCAGCATGGCGGCCTCCTTGCCGAAGTTGCGACTGAAGGAGACATAGCGGGCGCGCGGGTCGGATTCGGCGATCTCCTCCAGCAGGGGGAGGGTCCGGTCGCGACTTCCGTCGTCGACGTAGACCAGCTCGAATTCCCCGTCGAAGCGGGAGAGTTCCGAGGTCACATGGTCGTGGAAGCGACCGATGATCTCCTCTTCGTTGAAACACGGGACCACGATCGAGAGCAGCACGAAGGACACGACAACCGACGTGGATGACCCTTGCCGATTCGAAACATGACGAGGAGTCGACCATTGCGTGAACGGGGCCCGCTAGATCACTTTTTCGCCTTCCGTACTGGCATATTCACACCATCATGCCTGCTCAGACGACATCGGCTGCCAAAAGTCGCAGCACGGGACTCGCCGCCTCGCTCGCCGCCCTCCTCACCGCGCTCGCGGTCTGCGTCGGGGACGCGGTCGCCCGCACCTTCCCCTTCGGCCCCGAGCGCCGCGGCGTCAACGACCTGGCCAACCAGTTCGTCCCGTACCACGCCCATCTCCGGGACCTGCTGCACGGACGGGCGGACGGCGGGCTGCTGCTCAACTGGCAGTCCGGCTGGGGCACCAGCTTCCTGCCCGACCTCGGGACCTACCTGGGCAGCCCGTTCGCGCTGCTCGTCGCCCTCTTCCCGCGCGACGACATCGAGTACGCGGTCTATGCCGTCACGCTCCTGAAGATGGCCGCGGCCGGGGCCGCCATGACCCTGGCGCTGCTGCGGACGCGGCCCGGCGCGTGGTGGGCCGCCGCGGTGCTCGGCGCCTCGTACGCGCTGTGCGGCTGGTCGGTCATCGAGGCCACCTACAACCCGATGTGGCTCGACGGACTGATCGCCTTCCCGCTGCTGTGCCTGGTCGGCGAGTGGGTACGGCAGGGCCGCCGGCCGCTGCTCGGGCCGCTGGTCGTCGCGCTGTGCTGGGTCGGCAACTTCTACACCGCGTACATGGCGACGATCGGCGCCGCGCTCGTCCTCCTGGTCCGGCTCGCGGTCGTCCACGAGCTGCGGATCCGGGTGGTCGTGCGGGCGGTGGCGACCGTGCTGCTCGGCATCGGGCTCGCCGCGCCGATCCTCGTCCCGGTGTTCCTCGGCTCCACGCACGCGTACCCGGGCTGGACCAACCAGTTCCAGCCCGCCGCCTGGACGGACTTCTTCGCCCGGCTGCTCCCGGCGACGTACAGCTTCACCACCCCCGCCGCCTTCGTCGGCACCGGGACCCTGCTGCTCGCCGCCGCCCTCCTCTTCCACCGGAAGGTGCCCAGGCGGGAGCGGCTGCTGTGGGCCGGTTTCACGGTGGCGGTCGCCGTGTCGATGCAGTGGGGGCCCACGCACCTGGTGTGGCACGTCTTCGCCACGCCCAACGGCAGCCCGTACCGCCAGACCTTCATCCTCTCCGGAGTCCTGGTCATCGCCGCGTGGACGGTCCTCTCCCACGGCTGGCCCGGGCGGCGTGCGCTGCTCGGCGGCGTCGGCGTGGTCGCGCTGGCCGGCGTGGGCGCGATCACCAGCGACCTGGTCACCGGCTGGTCGTACCCGCTGTTCGCGCTCGGTGTCGCGGGCGCCTGCGGCGGGCTGTGGCTGGCCCGGCGCGGGAAACTGCCGGTGGTCGCGGCCGCGCTGCTCGCGGGCGTGCTCGTCGCGCAGGCGGCGGCGACGACGGCGTACGCGGACCGGGAGCGGCTCGGCAGGCTCGACGACTATCCGGCGTGGGGCGCGGAGCAGGACCGGCGGACGGCGGCGCTCGCCGAGGCCGACGGCTGGCCCGCGTACCGCACCGACTCGGGCCGCGAGCAGATCACCGGCAACGAGCCGATGCTCTTCGGCGGCCAGGGCGCCGCGTACTACAGCAGCCACACGCCGTCGGTGCTGACGCAGACGCTCGCCGCTCTCGGCGGCGGCTGGACCTCACGCGGCCGCAACCTGCAGAGCCTGGACAACCCGGTGACGGACGCGCTGTTCGGCGTCGGCGCGCGGTGGCGCGGCGACCGGGTGGTGCGGACGGAGGCGGACGCGCTGCTGCCGCTGGCGACGGTCCGCCCGCAGGGCGCGCCTGCGCCCCGGTACGGGGCCTCGCCGTTCCGCAACCAGGAACTGCTGCTCGGGGCGTCGGTGTACACGCTCCCGGCGAAGGGGGCGGCCTGCCCGGTCGGCAGCGAGGTCTTCCTGTGGGCGCCGGACTTCCGGGGGAAGGCGCGTCTCGGCGAGGACGGCAAGGTCGTGAAGATGACCGGCGAGCTGCCGAAGCGGCGGGCCGCGCTGACCTCCCTGGGTGAGCAGAAGGCGGCGGACGCGCTCGTCTCCCTGAAGGGCCAGCGCGGCAAGAAGCACGAGGTCGGCTGCCTGGACCGGGAGCGCCTGACGGCGGCCGTCGCCGACCTGAAGGCCTCGGCCCCGGTCGCGGTCGAGGTCACCGACAGCGGCATCCGCGCGCGGCTGCGGCCGGGCACGCGGGGCACGGTCGTGATCGCCGCCCCGAGGATCGCCGGCTGGAGCTGCGAGGGACGCCCGGCGGAGGCGTACGGCGGCCTGGTGGCGGTCCCGGTGGACGGCGCGCGCACCTCGGTGAGCTGCGACTTCCGTACGCCGGGGCTGCGCGCCGGGCTCGCCGCGGGCGCGGTGGCGTTCGTACTGCTCTGGGGCCGGCTGCTGTGGCTGGGCCGGCGCGGACGGCGCGGCGGCGCGTCCCCGGAGCCGCTCGCGGAGACCGGCATCCGTCGGGACGCGCTCGTACGGACGCCGTGACGGAGGCGGGTTCGCCACGGGGCCGCTCGCGCGGAGCCCGTGGCGAACCGCCGCCCGGGGACACGCCCTAGGGAGTCTGGTCCGACGTGGACTGGGCGGGGATCCGCCCGTCCGCCGTCGACCGCTCCTTCTCCTTCGACCGCCCCTTCTCCTTCGCCTTGATCCACATGTCCCGCAGGCTTTCGAGCATCGACGCGAGGAAGATGACCGCGCCGCCGAAGATCTGCGACAGGCTCAGCGACTCGCGGTTGACGAGCCCGAAGAGGCTGGCGAACACGAGGTCCAGGTTGAAGATCACCGAGGTGCGCGCGCTGCCGACGCGCCGCTGGTATCGGGTCTGGAGGTAGATCGCCAGGGCGGTCGACATGACGCCCATGAAGACGATCGCGATCCACACCTTGGTCTCGGTCAGCGGCGCGAGGTCCCGCTGGAACGGGAAGTACAGCAGCGCCAGGGTGCCGAACAGGACCTGGAAGAAGCCCAGGGCCAGCCGGTCGACCTGCCCGGACTCGGGCTCCGAGGTCAGCTTTCCGATGATCGAGATGGTCATCGCGATGGCGAAGGCCGCGAGTCCGCCCCACAGATAGCCGACGGAGATGTCGTCGAGGTCGGGCCCGAGCACGATGAACGCGCCGATGACACCGACCACCACCGAGGCGAGGTCCACCTTCGACGGCCACCCCTGGCCGAGCGCGGCCGAGACGAAGGGGATGAAGACGATGCACATCGTCACGCAGAACGCCGTGCTCGCCGAGGAGAGGTAGTGCAGCGCGTAGCTCTGGCTGACGATGTTGAGCGCGCTGAACAGGCCGAGCACGAGCCCGCCGAGGACGGCCTTGCGACTGGCGCGCAGCGCGACCGGGAGGGCGAACGGCAGCAGCGCCAGCGTCGCGACGAGCGAGCGGGCGAACGCGTACAGACCGGGGTCGACCACCGCCACCGCGTTGTGCGTGAGCGGAAAGCCGATGCCCCAGATCAGCGGGATCGCGAAGATCGCGGCCAGGGCGACCCGGTCGCGCGTCCGCTCGGCCTTGAGGTCGGCCGGCGGCACGGCCCGGTCATCGGTAGTCGACGTACCCATAGAACTTCCCCGGCTCGTAGTTCCACGTCACGGTCCGCTGCGCGTCGCCGAGCAGCATCTCGGCGCGGCGCAGGTCACGCGAGACCAGCAGCCGCTGCAGCCAGCGGTCGGTCCCGTCGTAGCGTGCCGTGAACGCGGTTCTGCCGTGCACGGTTTTGAGATTGTCGAGCAGCAGGGTCTCGCCGGGACCGAGGTCGACCGCGTACATGTTCTCGTGCAGGACCACCCGCAGCCGGTCGAGGGCGGCCTGGGCGCGGGGGTTCGTCCCCGCGATGTACTCGTCGTCGTACGCGATCATCGGCGAGGCCGGGTCGCCGAACAGGACGCGGATCGCGGGACCGTTGCCGCGCGCGGCGTCGCTGTTGCCGAAGTTGTAGTCGACGCTCGTACGGAACTGGAACTCGGAGAGCGTGGCGATGTCCTCGGCGCTCAGGAGCGGCAGGATCTCGTCCGCGCCGATCACGAGCGTCTTGGCGACCCCGCCCGGGTCGCGGCGCAGCCCGCTCAGCATCAGGTAGTCGGGCTGGACCGGGTGGTAGATGTTCTCGTTGTGCAGGTCGAGGATGACGGCCGAGCTGTCCGAGGAGATGTTGGTCTCGTTGTGCTTGGCCGGGCGCACGTTGTGGATGATCGCGCCGTTGCGCTCCTGGCTGTAGCTGAAGGGCTCGCCGAGCAGCTTGCCGAGCATGATCAGCGTGAACTCGCTGTAGTAGGTGCCCTTTCCGTTCTCGATGTCCTCGGTGGACTCCGTGGTGGGCATCAGGTCGGGGTCGATCGCGCCGTTGCGTATGAGCAGACGGCCGCCGGGTCCGCCCTTGCGCTTGAAGTCGAGCAGCGCGCGGACGTCGTCGTGGTCGAGGGTGGCGAGCGCCTCCTCGGCGTGCGCGGCGGTGCGCTCGAACTCCCGGTAGGGGTTGGCGCGGACGGCGTGCCGCCGGATCGCCTCCGACCAGGAGGAGATGTCGACGGTCGGCATGGGGATGGTGGTACGGGTCACAGGGCTGCCCTCGCAGTCTCGCCGCCGTCGACGATGTAGTGCTGACCGGTCATGAAACGTGCCTCGTCGGAGGCCAGGTAGACGAGGAAGCCGGCGATCTCGGACGGGTCGGCGTGCCGGCCCAGCGGGATGTTGGCGTTGACCTGGTCGAGCATCTCGTCGGTGTACTCGGCCCGCTGCATGGGCGTGAGCACGGCGCCCGGCGCGAGCGCGAGCACCCGGATCTCGGGGGCGAGCTCGACGGCCATGGTGCGCGAGAGCGCGAGGATGCCGGCCTTGGAGGCGTTGTAGTCCGCGTAGTGCGGGAACGCGGCGAGCCCGTTGATGGAGGACATGTTGACGATCACGCCGGCGTCCATGCGCCGGACGGCCTCGCTGGCGACGTAGAAGACGCCGTGGAGGTTGGTCTCGATCACCGCGCGCCACTGCGCGGGGGTGATCGTGCGGAAGCTCTCGTGCCGGACGCTGACCCCGGCGTTGTTGATCACCACGTCGAGGCGCGGGAAGGTCCGGTCCAGTTCCTGGAAGGCCGCCGCCACGGCGACGTCGTCCGAGACGTCCACGGTGATCGCCGCGGCGATCTCCGGAATGGCCGCCACCGTTTCCTCGATGGCGGCCTTGTCGCGGTCGAAGAGCGCGACGAGCGCGCCCTCTTCGACGAACCGGCGGACAGTCGCCTGACCGATTCCGCTCGCGCCGCCGGTGACCAGCACTCTTTTCCCTCTGATGCCCTGCATGAAGAAACTCCCCTGGGTGTCGGATGTGGCTTCGGAACGGATCACAGCTGCTCGAAGACGTTCCGGTCCGGGATCTCGAAATCCACGGGCCACTTTCCGGAGTCGACGCGCTCCTTGATGTACGGGAAGTCGCGGTAGAGCTGCCCGAGGAGGTGGTGTCCGACGACGATCTTCTCGTCGCTCGCACCGAATTGCGGCAGGACGCTCAGTTCGGTCTCGAAGTCCAGATTCATGAAGAAGGGGAAGCTGTAGCGCTCCTCGCCGGTCGTGACGACCCGGTGCAGGAGCGACTTCACCTTCCCGCCGGTGATGAACTGGAGCATGTCGCCGCCCATGACGAGCAGGGTGTTCTTGAAGACGGGCAGGCCGCGCCAGGACTCCGAGGCGCGGTCGTACGCCAGCAGGCCGGGCGAGGTCTGGTGGATGAGGGTGAAGAGCTCGTAGTCGGTGTGCGCGCCCATGGAGGTGTCGCCGCTGTTCACGAGCACGTCGTTGGGGACGTAGTGGATCAGCCGCAACTGCGAGGCCGGGCGCGTGATCCAGGGGTCGAAGTATTCCTCGCCCTCGCCGACGCCCTGCGCGATGAGGCGCAGGATGTGGCGGGAGATGGCGAAGTTGGCGGCGTAGTACGCCTCGGCGGTCGCGGCCATCCCCTCGACGCGGGAGGGGTAGCTGTTGGGCCCGACGAGCTCGAAGCCAAGACTGCGCTCCACCGGCAGGGGCTCGGCCTGGTAGCCGATGTCGAAGGCCTCGTAGGTCCGGATGGACTCGTCGCCGTACGCGCCCTGTTCGGTGACCGGTACGTAGCCGCGGTGGTGATCGGAATCTCCGATGTAGAACTCCATCTTCGACTCCACCGAGGAGTCGAAGAAGCTCTTCGAGACGTCCTGCAACGACTTGAAGAGCAGCGGAGAAATGACCTGGTCGAGGTCGGAGAGATAGAAGTACCCGGTGTCGGCGAGGGTTTCCAGGACGTGTGCGGGTGTCACGTCCCCGGAAAGTATTTCCTCGTAGCTGATGACCGGAATGGAGTGAATCGCCATGTAGGGGCTCCCCCGAGCTCCATGCTTTCGGACAGATCTTGCCGACCGAGATTTTGATGGAGCCCGGAAAGGAACGTCAATCTTCCACTTGTGGTGGTACACAACGCAATGATTGAGCGCCGAACAACGCGGCCCGCTTTGTTCGACTATCCCCCGGTGTCGGCACAAGGGAATAGGCCAGCCTGGCTGTAACCCACCCCTTCAGGTGTGACTGCGATCACACACGGCTCGCCGTTTGGATTACAGGGCGGTTACGCCACCGGTCGTGTCGAATCGGACATCGAGCCGCCAGCGGACCTCGCCATCGAGCCACACGTCGGTGGGCGCGAGCCCGACGGCGGACGCCACGGCGGCGGACGCGGCGTGGTCGGGGTGGATGTGCGCGAGGACCGTCCCCACGCGCGCGTGCTCCGTCAGCCACTCGATGAGCCCCGCCACGGCCTCCCGCGCGATCCCCCGCCCCTGCCACGGCACCCCGACGACCCAGGCGACCTCGGCCTCGCCCGCCTGGACGGTGGCCTGCACGGTCCCGACGAGCCGGCCGCCCTCCGGCTCCCTGACGACCCAGTTGCACCAGGAGACCCCCGGCTCGGGCGACCCGGCGGTCTGCCGCCCGTACCGCGCCCGGAGCGCCGAGACGGTGGGCGGCTCGCCCCCGATGAAGGAGTACAGCGCGGGATCGCCGAGCACCCCTGCCATCTCCTCGGCGTGCTCGACCGCCAGGGGCTGGAGGGTGAGGCGGGGCGTCGTGATGATGTCGGCCTGAATCGTGTTCACGGACCCAGGATGACCCCTGCCGCACGGCGGGCGAGGGGCGGGCGGGACACAGGCCAGGAGCCGCGTGTACCCAGGATTCGCCGTGGTCAAGCAGGCTCTACCGCAGATGCCACAAGGTGACAAAGGCCACCTACTCGCCGGTTGCGATCAACCTGTGGGCCGACTGTACGGTCCCTGTGCAATGTTCGTTCAAGGGGAGGCTCCCGCCATGCCCGGCATCAGGCGAGCCAGCAAGAATGAGCCGGGCGCACGTCTCTTCGCGCTGGACGGCATACGGATCACGGCGGCCCTCGTGGTGGTCCTCTACCACTACATCGGGCTCAACTCCGCGTGGGACAGGAACACCGCGGAGCTGTTCCCCGCGCTGCGGCCCTTCGCCCTGTACGGCTGGCTCGGCGTCGAGATCTTCTTCATCGTCAGCGGCTTCGTCATCTGCATGAGCGTGTGGGGACGCACGGTCGGCGACTTCGCCGTCTCCCGGGTGTCCCGGCTCTTCCCCGCCTACTGGGCGGGCATCGCGCTGACCGCGCTGGTCCTCTGGTTCGTACCGGAGGTGCAGGAGCTGCGCCACATGGAGCAGTGGAGCGACGTCCTCGTCAACCTCACCATGATGCAGGGCGGCCTCGGCGTCGGACACGTGGACCACTCCTACTGGACCCTGTTCGTGGAGCTGAAGTTCTACGCCCTCTTCGCGCTCGTCGTCCTGCGCGGTGTCACCTACCGCAACTGCATCCTCTTCTGCGGTGCCTGGACCCTGGCCGCCATCGCCGCGCCGACCACCGGCTTCCGGCTTCTGCATTTCTTCGCGATGCCGCAGTACGCGCCGTACTTCATCGCCGGCATCGCCTTCTACCTGATGCACCGGTTCCGGCCCACCCTGCTGCTGTGGGGCATCGTCGCCGTCCAGTTCCTGCTCGCCCAGAACTACGTGCGCGGCCGCATGCGCATGAACCTCGGCAAACAGCTCTCCGAGCAGCTGCCCACCTGGCCCGCGCGCCTCGTCATCGCGGTCGGCTTCCTCATGATCGCCGCCGTCGCGCTCGGCTGGCTCAGCCGGATCCAGTGGCGCTGGCTGAAGACCGCCGGGGCGATCACGTACCCGCTCTACATCATCCACATGGCCATCGGCATCACGCTGATCCACCACTTCCGCGACCGCGTCGCGCCGGTCCCGCTGGTCGTGGCCGTGACGGCCGCCATGCTGGTCCTCGCCTACCTGATCCACGTCTGCGTGGAACGTCCACTGTCCAAGCGCCTGCGGTCGGGGATGCGGCGCGGCATCCAGGAGATCCGCCTGAACACGCCGGCTCCGGAGCCCGCCCCCGGTTCCGATGCGGACCCCGCCTCCGTCCCGGATGCCTACGAGCCCCCGCGCGAGCCTCAGGTCCGCGAGCCGGCCTTCTCCTCGTTCAGGCGGTGACCGGCTCCTCCTCCCCCTCCTCGTGGTCCTGCCGCAGGTGACGGCGGAGGAGGACGTTCGCGTCCGTCTCGGCGCTGCCGTCGAAGCAGGCGCGGGCCTGCCGTCGCCGCACGGCGAGGTCGGCGCAGACCCCGCAGTCGGGTACAGGGGTGGGTGGGCGGTCCGGGTCGACGGTACGGATACGGGTGTACGTCCGCGTGTTCGCCGCCCTGACGCCCGCGCTCAGCCGCTCCTCGGGGGTCGCGGGCCGGAGAGCCGCCGGATCGGCCTGCCACTCACGGCCACCACCGACGGGCCTGAGCATGGCGTACGGACCCACGCTGCCGCGGAACTCCCCTACCACACAAGCCACTTTGTCGTACATGAAAGCGCCGCACTCCATGGATTCCCGCCCTCCTCGTGAATTACCCTCTGTGATCCGGGCACTACGAGAATGGACCCCGGACCGAGGAACGATGAGCGCTGCAGGGCCGTACTTCCCCACGTCGCGCGGGTAGTTCCACATCTTCCACAAGGGAGCGCGTGATGCCGGCGAGACGGGTGGTGACGGGCCGCAGCCAGGAACCGCGCAAGCGGTTCGCGGAGGAGCTGCGCAAGCTGAGGGCCGAACGCGGCGACAGCCTGCGGCGCCTCGGCGAGGTGGTCGGCTGGGACTGGTCCCTGTTCTCCAAGATGGAGAAGGGCGAGACGCTGGGCGGCCCGGAGGTGGTCCAGGCCCTGGACACGTACTACGGGACGTCGGGGATGCTGCTGGTGCTGTGGGAGCTGGCGTTGGGGGACCCGACGCAGTTCAAGGAGCGGTACCGGAGGTACATGGCGCTTGAGGCGGAAGCGATCAGCCTGTGGCACTACGCGGCCTACGTGCTGCCGGGGCTTCTCCAGACGGAAGCGTACGCACGCACTCTGATGGAGTCGGAGGGCACCTTCGAGGGCGACGAGCTGACCCGGCAGGTCGAGGCACGCATGGGGCGGCGACTGCTGCTGGAAGGGGACAGTGCACCCACATTCCGCACGATCCTCTCGGAGACGGTGCTACGCACACCGCTACCGGTCCGGGCCCAGTGGCAGGAGCAGTTGGAGCATCTCCTCACCGCGGGCGACCGCCGGAACATCACCATTCAGGTGGTACCGCACGCCGCGGGCCTGTACGCCCTCGCGAACACAGACGTGATGTTCCTGAAGCCGACGGACGGCCGAACGGTGGCGTGGGTGGAAACTGCATACTCTGGCGAAGTCGTCGAGGGCACAGCCGCCGTCGACCAACTCCAGCACCGATACGATGTCGTCCGTGATCTGGCCCTTTCCCCGGCCGACTCAAGGAAGTTGATTCTGCGGACGTTGGAGGAAGCATCGTGCGAGCCATCGATCTGAGCACCGTTACGTGGCGCAAGAGCTCCTACAGCAACGGCGACGGCGGCCAGTGCCTCGAAGTCGCCGACACCCACCCCCACCTCGTCCCCGTCCGGGACAGCAAGAACCCCACCGGCCCCGCCCTTCTCATCGCCGCGCACGCGTGGGGAGCCTTCGTCGACGGCGTCAAGGGCGGCGGGCTCAGCCGGTGAGCTGATTCCCCGTCGGTGGTTGAGTACGGGTACTCAAGCGACCGCTGACCCGCAGGCCGCAGGGTATGGCCATGCGATCAATTCACCTTTCGAAGTCCCTGCTGGCCGCCGCGCTCGGTGGCGTCGTCCTCTTCACCGGCATCAGCACGCAGCAGGCCACCGCCGCGACGGTGACCAACCCCTTCGAGTCGCGGTTCCTCGAAATGGCGGACCTCATCGCACAGGGCTGCACCCTGGCCGTACCGCTCGACAGCGCTGCCGCGACCGAGCCGACCCCCGACACCACCCTGCCCATCCTCGTCGACCCCGTGCCGCTGTCCACGGAGGAGAGCTGCGCCGCCCAGAGACACCAGGCGCGCATCAGCAGAGCGTTCTCGGGGACGGGTGCCGCCTCGTACACGGATCTGCGGAACCGGCTGATGCAGCTGAAGTACCCGCCGGCGCGCATGTATCGCATGCCGGACTTCTCGGGTGAGCCCCGGGTCAGGCTCGATCTGCGCGTGGGATCGGAGCGCCTGGCGCTGGAGGTGACCGACCTCGGCAACGGTGTGATGGTCGAGGCCTTCGGCGTTCCGGACGGCCTGAAGGTGACCGAGGTGCGGCTGGAGCCGCAGCTGGACCGCCCCATGCTGGGGCACTGACAAAAAAGTCAGTTCTTGTCCGCGGAGGGGTGCCCGCCCAGCATGGGTGACACAGCCACCCCTCCCCTCACGGACAGGAGCTCCCCCATGCCCACGCACCCTCACTCTCACCCTCCCGTGACCGTCGTCGGACTCGGGTCGATGGGGCGGGCTCTCGCCGAGGCGTTCCTCGACGCCGGGCACCCGACGACCGTCTGGAACCGGACGCCCGCCAAGGCGGCGCCTCTTGTCGCGAAGGGGGCCGTGCACGCGACCGGGATCGCGGAGGCCGTCGCCGCGAGTCCGCTGGTGGTCGTCTGCCTGACGACGTACGAGGACACCCTCGCGGCCCTGGAGCCGGCGGCGGCGGCGCTCGACGGCCGGGCGCTCGTGACGCTCAACAGCGGGTCGCCCGCCGGGGCCCGGCGGATGAACGCCTGGGCCGTGGAGCACGGCGCGCGGCACCTCGACGGGGCCGTGAAGGACGTGCCGTCCGCCGTGGGAAGCGAGGCCACGCTCCTGTACTACGGCGGGGACCGGGGTGTCTTCGACGAGTTCGAGGCGACCCTCCGGGTCCTCGGCGGGGACACCGTCTTCCTCGGGGAGGACCCCGATCTCGCGGCTCTCTACGAGATGGCCGTCGGCGGCACGCTGCTGCCCGCGCTCGTCGGGTTCTTCCAGGGCGCGGCGGCGCTCCGGGCGCGCGGGCTGGACGCCTCGTCCATGGTGCGGTTCAGCGCCAAGTGGTTCGAGATGATCAATTCCGTCCTGCCCGTCTTCGCCGAGGAGATCGACCGGCGCGACTACAGCGCGCCCGGCTCCTCCGTGAACCTGTTCCTCGCGGGGGCCGCCGGTGACGAGGAGTTCGCCCGGGAGGCCGGTCTCGACACGGGGTGGCACGAGCCGTTCCAGGAGCTGCTGCGGCGGGCGGTGGCGGCCGGCCACGGCGAGGACAGCATCGCCGCGCTGACGGAGGTCCTCGGAAAGGAGTGAGGGCCGGACCCCGCCGGGTCCGGCCCTCACCTGTGCCTGAAGACGCTGCCGTTACTTGACGGGGTTCAGGCAGAGCACGAACTTGTACGACTCCAGCTGCTGCGCCAGCGCGACCTCGCTCACGTCGCCGCACTTGTTGACGTCGAAGGTGTCGTCGATGACCTTCACGACCTTGTACAGGTCGGGGCCCTTCTCGCCGCACGGCTTGTTCTCGACCTGGGGGTCGTTCTCCTCGCCGGTCACCTGCACGCACTCGCCGACCTTGGCGGCCACGGGCGCGTCGCCCGTCAGGTAGGGAAGGCCGAGCTTCCAGAACAGGATCGCGGCGATGGCCACGACGATGCTGAGGATCGTCTTGCCTATGCTGCGCTTCTTCTTCGCCGGCTCGGCGGGAGCGGGCGCGGACTCGGGCGCGACAGGCTGCTGCTCGGGGGAGGCGGGAGGCGTCGTCATGAGAGATTCCTTGGGGACGTGAGCATGATCAGACGCGAACGCTACATCGCCCCGAACGGGCAAAACGGACCCGAAAGATCCACTTCCCCATCAGTTGTGGATCCGTGATTCTGGCGCCCCGTCAGGCTCGTCCGTCCCTCAGGCGAAGCGGCCCATCTGCTGCTGGCGGGCCAGCGCGCGCCGCAGGTCCGTCGGCAGCGCGTGGTACGGGCCGTACGCCCGCTCCGTGTCGTACAGCAGCGCCTGGAGCTGCTGGTGGGCCGCCGTGTGGTCGCCCATCGACAGGAGCAGGTTGCCGATCCGGCGGCGGATGTCGAAGTACCGCGCCTGGTCCGCGCCGTGCTCCAGGAACGGGAGCAGGGCCCGGTACTCGGTCAGCGCGGCGGCGGTCTCGCCGAGCTGCTCCAGGCACTGCGCGGCCTCGTAGCGGAACTGCAGGGTCTGCGGGTCGGCCGGGCCCGCCTCCTTCGCGCGGTCCTCGGCGAGGCGGCGCAGTTCCGGCAGGGCGCGGCGGTACTGGCCGTCGTCCATCAGGGTCGTCGCGTACTGCTTGCGCAGGATGCGGACGACCGGCGAGTGCTCGCCGTGCTCGGCGGCGGCCGCGGGCAGGATCGAGCCGAGCAGGTCCACCGCCCGGGTCAGCGAGCCCTCGCCGAGGAGCCGCTTGACCTCGTCCACGGTGGCGGCAACGTCCGGGCGTGAGACGGGCTGCGGCGGGACCGGCGGGGTCACCGGCGGCGGCGGGGCCGAGGGGCGGTCCGGCCAGGGCGCGTGCGGGCGCAGGAAGGGTCGGGTCGGGTCGAGCGGTCCTGCCGGGGCCCCACGCGCGGGCAGCATCGGCAGCAGCGCCTCGTACACCTCGTGCGCCCCGGAGGGGCGGTGCTGCGGGTCCTTGGAGAGCAGCCGCAGCACGAGCGCCTCCAGCGCCTCAGGTACCTCGGGGCGCAGCTGGCGGACCGGCAGCGGCGGCTCGTACAGGTGCCGGTGCAGGACGCCGAGCGCGGTCGAGCCGGCGAACGGGACGTTCCCGCTGAGGAGTTCGTGGAGCAGGACGCCGAGCGCGTACAGGTCGGTGAACGGGCCGACCGCGCCGCCCATGGCCTGCTCGGGCGCCATGTACGCGGGGCTGCCGATCGGCGAACCGGTGTGCGTGAGGCGGGTGGTGTCGGTGTCCAGGACGGAGGCGACACCGAGGTCGAGCACGGTGAGGGTGCCGTCCGAGCGGATCATCACGTTCCGCGGCTTCAGGTCGCGGTGCACGATCGGCACCGCGTGCACCGCGGCGAGCACCGCGCACAGCTGGGCCGCGACGGAGACCGCCCACTCCCAGGGGTACGGGTCGTGCTCGGCGAGATGGTCGGCGAGGTCCGAGCCGTCGACGTACTGCATGACGAGGTACAGATCGTCGCCGTCGCTGCCGGCGTCGTGGACGGTGACCAGGCCGGGGTGGTCGACCTGCGCCGTGACCCGGCACTCGCGCACGAAGCGGCGCCGCAGCTCCTCGGCGGCGGTCGCGGGTCCTGTCATGGTGGCGGGGCGGAGCAGCTTGACGGCGACCCGGCGGTCGAGCCGCCCGTCGTACGCCGTCCAGACCTGGCCCATGCCGCCCTGGCCGATGACGGTGGAGAGTTCGTACCGGCCGCCGATGACGCGTCCGTTCACTTATCGCCCTCGTCCTTGCGGAGGAGGTTGCTCAGCTCGTCCAGCTCGGCCCGCACCTGGTCGATGCGGGGGTTGGAGGGCGGCGCGGCGGGCTGCGGCGGAACCACCGGCTGGGACTGGATCTGAGGCTGCGGCTGGGGCTGAATCTGGGCCTGCGGCTGCGGCTGGGCCGGGGGGACGTAGCCGGCCTGGTGGCGCGGGACCGTCGACGCGTACGGGTTGAACGGGGCGGCGGCGGGCCTCGCGGGCGCCACGAGACCGAGGCGGACCTTGTCGTGCTTGATGTCGGCGACCAGGAAGTAGACGGCGAAGCCCAGCGCGTTGAGGAGGACGATGCTCATCGCGACGTCCGCCTGCGTGGTCTCCACGTCGTCCGGCAGGAGGACGAGGCCGGTGATCATCACGGCCGCGGAGACTCCGCACAGCACCCAGTCGTACGCGCGCCGGGTGACCACGGCGAGCCGGATCATCGTCGCCCAGGTCAGGAACCCGATGCTGAACAGCGGCAGCAGCGCGAACAGCACGCGGAGCACGATCACCGACGCCGGAATGGCACGCTGCGGTGACGGAGGCGGTGGCGCATAGCCGTGGCCGTACATTCCTGCTCCTGGGCATTCGGTTCGGTTGCAGGGACGAGCGTATACACCGACGCCGACAACGTCTCCGGGGTTGGACCGAACCGTTGCCGGACCGATCCGTTCAGGGCGCCACCGTGCCGTCCGCGAGACCGTCGTAGAGCCCCTGGACCAGCTGTTCGCCGAGCCTGCCCGCGAGGCGCAGGGCGTCCTCGAACTCGGCGAGGGCGCGGAAGCGCTCGCCGTACCGCTGCTGTTCGGCGAGCGGGAGCCGCGGGAGCTGGAGGCGGCGGACGTCGAGACGGGTGGCGGTGGAGGCGTAGCTGCTGGCCTGGCGGGTGTTGGTGGTGCCGCGCAGGAAGCCGGCCAGGAACCAGGGGTCGAGGGCGGCCGGGTCGGGGCGCAGGAGCTGGAGGTTGCGGCCGAGCGCGGCGCCCGCGGTCGCGGAGTCGACGACCCGGGCGAGCGAGCCGCCGCCGAGGACGGGGACGACGACGTCGCCGGGGGCGAGCAGGACGGGCTCCTCGGGGGCGCCGTCGGGCAGGGTGCCGGAGGGCGGCTGGGCGGCGAAGACGTCGTTCTCGGTGAGGACCCGGGGCGGGGCGCCGGTGCCATGGGCGTACGCGCTCGTGCCCGTGCCGCCCGCGCGCAGTTCGAGCGCGCCCGTGCGGGCCAGTTCGCCGACGGTGACACCGGTGGGCCGGGCCCACCCCTGGAGAGAACCCGTGTCCGACACCGACACCCTCAGCCTCGCCGAAGGCGCTC